>NZ_JBHSQK010000080.1:0-25583 GCF_042658055.1 Pseudonocardia lutea | reverse complement strand
TTATTTCAAGATCATCGGCCCTGGCGTGTCCACGCCCGCAGTGTCACCAACCTCCGTAGGTGGGACAACTAGCCGCGCATCATGTTCCATGACGCGCCTTCTGCAGGCGTTCTCTCGCATCATGGTTCCACAGCGCGAGCGGAGCGCCGTTCTGAACTCGTTATGGTTCCATAAAGCGAGAAGAGCGCCCTCCCGAGCGGGTTATGGTTCCATAACGCGAGAAGAGGGCCTTTCCGGCGCGTTATGGTCCATAGTGCTATCCGAACGGGTCCCTCGGCGCAGTAGGGATTCCCTGACGCGATCTCACGGCCGCGCTGAAGCGGATCGTGGTTCCACACCGCGCCGAGCCGGGGCCGTCAGAGCTTCTGCATCGGGACGCCGCCGATCAGCATGAGCCGGACCGTGCCGGCGCTGCCGAAGTCGATCGTCACCGTGGCCCGCGGCCCCACGCCGTCCGACGCGACGACCGTGCCGAGCCCGTACTTGTCGTGGTTGACCCGGTCGCCGACGTCGAGGCTCAGCTCCGAGGTCATGGTGCGCTGCGGGACCTTCCAGTCCCCGCGGTCGCCGGCCGTGGACCGGCGGCCGAAGCCGAACCGCCCCACCGGCGCCGAGGGCCGCTCCGGCTCCGAGCGCGCCCAGTCGACCAGCTCGGCCGGCACCTCGTCGAGGAACCGCGAGGCCGGGTTCGTGCTGGGCTGGCCGAACGCCGAGCGCACGATCGCCCGGGACAGGTACAGCCGCTGCTGCGCCCGCGTGATCCCCACGTAGGCGAGCCGCCGCTCCTCCGCCATCTCGTCCGGATCGCCGAGGGTGCGCATGTGCGGGAAGATCCCGTCCTCCCAGCCGGTGAGGAACACGACCGGGAACTCCAGGCCCTTCGCGGTGTGCAGGGTCATCAGGGTGACCATGCCCTGGTCGTCGTCCGGGATGGAGTCGGCGTCGGCGACCAGCGCGACCCGCTCCAGGAACGCCGCGAGCGAGCCCGGCTCCGGGGCCCCCACCTCGACGTCCGACGTGTCGAGGTCGGCCACCGCCGCGTCGCCGGCGAACTCCCGGGCGACCGTGACGAGCTCGGCCAGGTTCTCCAGCCGGGTGCCGTCCTGCGGGTCCTCGCTGGCCTCGAGGGCCTCGGTGTAGCCGGTGCGGCCGTAGACGTTCTCGAGGATCTCGGCGGTGTCGTCCCCGCGGTCGACGCCCTCGCGCAGCTCGTCGAGCATCCGCTGGAACGCCGCGATGTTGCGCTGGGAGCGGGTGGCGAGCTCGGGCAGCCTCGCCGGCTCCTCCGCGGCGACCCGCAGGGCCTGGCTGAAGGAGATCCGTTCGCGCTCGGCGTAGTCCGCGACCAGGGCCTCGGCCCGGTCCCCGATGCCGCGCTTGGGCACGTTGAGGATGCGGCGCAGGCTCACGGTGTCCTCGGGGTTGGACAGCACCCGCAGGTAGGCCAGCGCGTCCCGGATCTCGCGGCGCTCGTAGAACCGCACGCCGCCGACGACCTTGTACGGCAGCCCGATCCGCAGGAACACGTCCTCGAACACCCGGGACTGGGCGTTGGTCCGGTAGAAGACGGCGATGTCGCAGTTGCGGAACTCGCCGGAGTCGACGAGCCGGTCGATCTCCTGCCCGACGAAGCTCGCCTCGTCGTGCTCGTTGTCGGCGACGTAGCCGACGATCCGCTCCCCGTCGCCCTGCTCCGACCAGAGCCGCTTGTCGCGGCGGTTCGGGTTGCGCGCGATGACGGCGTTGGCCGCGGACAGGATCGTCTGGGTGGAGCGGTAGTTCTGCTCGAGCAGGACGGTGGTCGCATCCGGGAAGTCCTGCTCGAACTCCACGATGTTGCGGATGTTGGCGCCGCGGAACGCGTAGATCGACTGGTCCGAGTCGCCGACCACGCAGAGCTCGGCCGGCACCGCGCCCGGGGTCGCGGGGGCGACCAGCTCGCGGACCAGGACGTACTGGGCGTGGTTGGTGTCCTGGTACTCGTCGACCAGCACGTGCCGGAAGCGGCGCCGGTAGTACTCGGCCACGGCGGGCATCCGCTGGAACAGCGCGACCGTCTCCATGATCAGGTCGTCGAAGTCGAACGCGTTCGCCTGGCGCAGCCGCTCCTGGTAGGTCGCGTAGACCTGGGCGACCCGGCGCTCGTGCTCGTTGCCCGCGCGCTGGGCGAAGTCCTCGGCGGTGATCAGCTCGTTCTTGAGGTTCGAGATCTGCGCGGCCAGCGACCGGGCGGCGAACTTCTTCGGGTCCAGCTCCTGGTCCCGCGCGACGATCCCGATCAGCCGGCGGGTGTCGTCCGCGTCGTAGACGGAGAAGGCGCTGCGCACGCCGAGGTGCTTGGCCTCGCGGCGCAGGATCCGCACGCACATGGAGTGGAAGGTCGACACCCACATCGCCTGGGACCGGCGGCCGACCAGCCCGTCGACCCGCTCCTTCATCTCGGCCGCGGCCTTGTTGGTGAAGGTGATCGCCATGATCTCGCCGGGGTGGACGCTCCGCTCGGCGAGCAGCCAGCCGATCCGGTGGGTGAGCACCCGGGTCTTGCCCGACCCCGCGCCCGCGACGATCAGCAGCGGGCTCCCCGCGTGCGTGACGGCCTCGCGCTGCTTGGGGTTGAGGCCCTCCAGCAGTGCCGCGCCGCGCTTCGTCTTCGGCTCCACGGGAGCCTGGGCGGGAAGTTCGAACAGAGCGCTCATCGTGTCGAACACGGTACCTCCGCCCCCCGACCGAACCGGCATCGGCGCACGGACCGCGCGCCGTGTGGCAGACTGTCCGCGTGCACCGCACCGCGTCGACGGGACGATTTCGCTACGGGTACCGGATTCCGGCACCCGTCGCCCGCTGACGCACCAGACCCGACGCCCCGGAGTCCACGGACCCGGGGCATCGTTCTGTCCGGGGTCGGTGGACGCGCCCTGTGAGGAGTAGACCGATGTCCGTGACCGACGACCACCTCTCCGAGGTCCCCACCGAGGCCCCGACCGACGCCGAGATCGCCGAGCTCCGCAAGGAGATCGACCACCTCGACTCCGAGATCCTGCGCCTGGTCAAGCGGCGCACCGAGGTCTCGCGGCGGATCGGCTCGGCGCGGATGGCGGCCGGTGGGCCGCGCATCGTCTACAGCCGCGAGATGACCGTGCTCCACCGCTTCCGCGAGCTCGGCGTCGAGGGCCGCGAGCTCGCGATGCTGCTGCTGCGCCTCGGGCGCGGGCGGCTCGGCGCGCGCTGACCGCAGGCGGTCGGACGACCCCGGGGCGACGGCGGCCGCGGTCCCGCTCAGGGCTGCGCCGCCGCCCGGCGAATCCCCCGCACGGACCTGCGCCGCCGTGGCACTGTGGTGTCCATGGGGATCGTCTTCTCGCTGATCGCGCTCGTCGGGCTGCTGGCCGCTCTCGGACACTTCGGCTACGTCGCGATGCTGAACAACGCCGCCAAGAAGAAGGGTGCGGCCGGCGCCGAGATCGCCGCCTACACCCGGACCCGGCTGCCGGTCGCGGCCGGCGCCACCGGCGTCGCGCTGCTCGGTCTGCTCATCACGAGCGGCCCGAGCCTCACCGCGGACGTCATCGGCATGCTCCTGGCGGCCGGTGGCGGCGTGGTGGGCTACCGCGGCCTGCAGCAGGAGCGCGCGAAGTACCCGACCTCCCGCTGACCGGGAGTCGAACACGCGATGTGTCCGAGTCGTGACGTGACGCTGCGTCACGGCGTTCGGGCAGGTCGTCACGCCTGGTTAGCACGTGCTGACAGCCGGCCGGACCCCCTCCGAGCTGCGCGGATACGGGTCCACACCGGATCAGGGACCGATCGGCGCGCGCTCAACGGTCGACCTCTTTCGCCGAGCGGAGTTCACCCGGATGCGCGACCCGCGATGAGCGGGCGAATGACACTTGGTGAACAGCCTGTGACTCCGGTAGACCTGTCCGGGTCGCTCCCCGCGTCCTTTGAGGAGGTCGGCCGGTCGTGGCCACGTTCGAGCACCGTGTCGGCAACCCGCTGCCGCCGGAGAACCCCGTCACGGTCGCGGAGCTGCTGCGTCGCGACGTCCCCGCCCAGCGCAGCGCCCCGGCCGACGCGGACGGCGCCCCGCCCGTGGCCGCCGTGCGCGGGGCCGCCGAGACCGACGGCGACCGCCGGCCGCTGCCCCGGATCCCCGCCCCGCGCCCCGCGCACGAGGACCTCGACGACGAGGCGCATGCCCCGGCCCTCCCGCCCGCCGGTCTCGACGTCGACGAGGCGGAGGACCTCGACGACGAGGCCCCGGCCGTCGGCGGTCCCACGGGCGGGCACGCGCTGCCGGACCCCGAGGACCCGCGACCCAGCCAGATCATCTCCGTCGGAGCGCTCCTGCGCCGCGAGGGCCGCGCGCCGCACGCGCTCGACCGCCCCATCCAGCCGCGTCCCGCGCAGCTGGGCCGGCGCAGCCAACCCGGCGCCCGGCGCGCCGCCGTCGCCGCGGGAGCGCTCGTGGCCACGGGCTCGGTGCTGGCGGCGGCCGTGCTCACCGAGACCTCGAACCGCAGCTCGGAGGCGCAGGCCGGCGCCGACGGCAGCTTCCCCGGCATGTCCCTGCGGGACGGCATCCAGGGCGCCCTGATCGGTGGCGTCGGCGGCGTCGGGGGTCTCGACGCGGGCCAGGGCGCCCCGAACTCCTGGATGACGGTGGCGTTCCCGTCGGCGCTGGTCGACCCCGCCACCGCGTCCGCGCTCGGCGGCACCGGCGCACTCGCGCCCCGGAGCGGCACGGCGGCGTCGGCCGGGTCGTTCGTCGGGCCGGTCCCCGCCGGGACGGTCGCCGGTACCGGCACGGGGGTCGCCCCGGCCAGCGGCGGGACCGGCGGCGGTTCGGCGCCCGCCCCGAACATCCTCGACCCGATCCTCGGGGGTGGCGGCACGACCGGCGGCGGAACCTCCGGCGGCGGGTCCACCGGCGGCTCCGGCGGCAGCGGCTCGGGCGGCGGCAGCGTCGTGGGCAGCGCCGTGGGCGACGTCGTCGGTGGCGTCGGCGGCGTGGTCGGCGAGGTCGGGGGCGGAGTCACCCGGCCCGTCGGCGAGGTGCTCACCCCCGTGACCGGAGCGGTCGGCGGCGGCGTCGTGAAGCCGGTGACCTCGGTGGTCGGCGGCGGCGTGGTCGACCCGCTGACCGGGTCCGTCGGCGGCGTCGTGCGCGGCGTGGACTCCGCGGCCGCCCCGCTGGCGCCCGTGACGCGCGGCGTCACCGGCGTCGTCGAGGACGTCGGCCGGACCGCGGCGCCCGTCCTCGAGCCCGTCGACCGGACCGCCCAGCAGGTCGTGGGGGCCGTGAAGCCCGTGGTGCAGCCGGTCGCGCAGGTCGCGACCGGGACCGTCGGCGCCGTCGGCGGGGCCGTGTCCGCGGCCGCGGCGCCCGCCGTCGCACCGCTCGCCGGTGCGGTCGGACCGCTCACCACGCCGGTCGTCGAGGACGTCGTCGCGCCCGCGACCGAGAACGTCGTCGCCCCCCTGACGGACGCCCTCAAGCCCGCCGTGACGCCCCTCGTGGACGTCCTCGAGCCGGTCACCACACCGGTGCTGTCCGCCGCGGCCCCGCTCACCGCACCGCTGCTGAGGGCGACGGCCCCGGTCACCGGCCCGCTGCTCGAGGCGGCCGCGCCGGTCACCGGCCTGCTGGACACGTCGGCGGCCACTCAGCCCGCTCAGCCCACCTCGGCTGCTCCGGCGGCCGCGAACGGCCCGGCGGTCGAGCAGACCACGAAGCTCGCACCCGTCACGCGCGCGGTCGAGAGCGTGACGGACACCGCCCCCGCTCCGGTGCAGGACGTGGTCGACACCGTCGGCGGCGTCGCGGCCCCGGTCCAGAAGACGGTCGGCGGGCTGCTCGGTGGAGCGGGCTCGCCGGGCGGGTCCTCGGCCTCCGGGTCGAGCGGCTCCGCCTCCCCCACGCAGTCGGGTGGGTCGCAGTCGGGTGGGTCGCAGTCGGGTGGGTCGCAGTCCGGTGGGTCGCAGTCGGGCGGGGCGCGGTCCGGATCGAACTCGGGAGCGGACCGTGACGGGTCCTCCGGCTCCCGCGGGTCGGGCTCGGATGCGTCCGAGTCGCAGAGCTCGGGTTCCGACGGCTCCGGTTCGGGCGGCTCGTCCTCCGGCTCGCGGAACTCCGGCGGCTCCGACTCGCTGGTCCGCTCGACCTCCGAGGGCGTCGGCGACGCGGCGCGGACCGTCACCGGCGGCCTCGAGGGCACCACGAAGGCCGTCGGCGGGCTGCTCGGCGGCCGGTAGGACTTCCTGACCGGCAGAGCCGACCGAAGGCCCGCTCCCCGACACGGCGCGGGCCTTCGCCTCGTCACCGCTCCCCCGCGCGGGACGGGTGGCCCTCAGACCAGTCGGCGGTCCGAGGCCCAGCGGGACAGCTCGTAGCGGTTGGACAGCTGGGTCTTGCGCAGCACGCTGGACACGTGCGTCTCGACCGTCTTCACCGAGATGAACAGCTCGCCGGCGATCTCCTTGTACGCGTACCCGCGGGCCAGGAGCCGCAGCACGTCGCGCTCGCGCCGGGTGAGCAGGTCGAGCTCGGGGTCGACGGCGGGGGCGGCACCGGGGCGGTCGGAGAAGGCGTCGAGCACGAAACCGGCGAGACGGGGCGAGAAGACGGCGTCGCCCGCCCGCACCCGCCGCACCGCGTCGCCCAGCTCGCGCGCGGAGATCGTCTTCGTGACGTAGCCGCGGGCCCCGGCGCGGATCACCGCGATGACGTCCTCGGCGGCGTCGGAGACGCTCAGCGCCAGGAACACGACGTCGGGCTGCGCGGGCCGCACCCGGGCGAGCACGGCCGCGCCGCCGCCGTCGGGCATGTGCACGTCGAGCAGGACGACGTCGGGTTTGAGGTGCCCGATGCCCGCGACGGCCTCGTCGACGGACCCCGCCTCGCCCGCCACCTCGATCGGCGGGTCGCCCGCGGCCCCCCGCTCCAGCTCGGCGCGCACGCCGGCCCGGAACAGGCCGTGGTCGTCGACCAGGAAGACCCTGATCGGCCCCGTGGTCGGCCCGGTCACCGCTGCCTCGCTCACGCGTCCTCCCGCTCGGCCTCGATCGTCATCTCCAGGTGCACCTCGGTGCCCTCGCCCGGCGCGCTGCGCAGCCGGACCGCGCCGCCGTGCCGGCTCATCCTGCCGTGCACGGAGTCGGCGAGCCCGTGCCGGTCCTCGGGCACGGCCTCGGGATCGAAGCCCTTGCCGCGGTCCCGCACGAAGACGTGCACCTCGGTCCGCTCGGACTCCGCCTCCACCTCGGCGTACACGCTCACCTCGTCCACCCCGGCGTGCTTGGCCGCGTTCACCATCGCCTCGCGGGTGGCCAGGACCAGGGCGCGCAGGCCGCCGTCGGCGCCGTCGAGCGGGTGGTCGCCGACGATCACGGGGTTGACGGTGATCGCGTAGGTGTCCTCCACCTCGGCGGCCGCGGCCTGCAGCGCCGACCCGAGGGTCTCCCCCGGCGGCCCCGGCTGCTCGCCGCCGCGCCCGTAGCCCGACGGCCCGTACAGCCAGTGCCGCAGCTCGCGTTCCTGACCGCGGGCCAGGCGCTGCACCTCGCGCGGGTCGTGCGACTGCTTCTGGATCAGCGCCAGGGTCTGGAGCACCGAGTCGTGCAGGTGCGCGGCGATCTCCGCGCGCTCCGCCGTGACGATGCGCTGCCGGCGCTCCTCGCCGAAGTCCCGGGCGAGCCGCACCCACCACGGCACCGTGAGCACCGCGACGCCGACCAGGGTCGCGAGCACCGCGAGGACGCCGAACTGCAGCTGGCCGAGGTCGAGGTTGCCGAGCAGGAACACCGTGATGCCGGCGGCGACGAACACCCCGCCCGCGACCACCCGCAGCAGCGCGGTGCGGCCGCCGCCGAGGAACCCGCTGCGCGCGCCGCTCGTCCAGCGCCGCCGCTGCGCCTCGTCCGCCTCCCGCCAGACGACGGCCGCGCCGAGCGCCGCCACGCCGAGCGGCCCGACGATCCAGCCCACGACCTGGTTCTGCAGGGCCGCCCCCGCCAGGCCGATGCCCAGGCCGAGGGCGGCGAGCCCCATCGCCTGCTGCCGCTCCTTGACGGTGACCTCGCGGGTGACGTCCGCGGCCTCCTGCCGCACGAAGACCCACAGCAGGCCGTAGGCGATCACACCGGCCCCGTTGGTGGCGGCCAGCACCACGAAGGCGACCCGCACCCACAGCACGTTGACGCCGAGGTGGTCGGCGACCCCGCCGGCGACACCGGCGAGGAGCCGCCCGGACCGGCGGCGCGCGAGCGGTGCGGCGCGGGTGGCTGGGCTGGTCACGGCTCCATGGTCACACGCGGGGGAACCCCGGACACCGGGGTCGGTCCCCGGGGCTTCTCGGGGTCCTCCCCGATACCGTGGGTGCGCGCGGGCGGGGAGGGTCGGCGGTATGAACAGCACCGACGTCGGGACGACGTTGCGGGACATGTGGGAGACCCGCCCGTCGCGGCCGCGGCAGGACCGCAAGGTCGCCGGCGTGGCCGCCGCGCTCGCCCGCCGCTACGACATCGATCCGGTCCTCGTGCGCGTCGGCTTCGTCGTCGCCGCCTTCTACGGGATCGGGATCGCCCTCTACCTCGCGGGCTGGGTCCTGCTGCCGGCGGCCGAGAAGGACGACCCGCTCGACGGCGCCGCCACCGGCACCGCCGCGCGCTCCTCGGGCCGCACCGCCCCGCCGCTGGTGCTGGCCGGGCTGATCCTGGCCCTGCTGCTGACCAGCGGTCTGTTCTGGGGCAACGACGGCAGCGTCGTCCTCCCCGCGCTGGCCGTCCTCGTCCTGCTCTTCCTGCTGCACCGCAGCCGCGGCCACCTCGGGTCCCGCGGCGACCGCACGACCTCGGCCGCCGGGGCGGACGCGCCGGCCGCGCACATCCCGGCCGACGGGGTCGTCGACGACGAGACCGTGGCCCGGTCCGACGGCAGTGCGCGGGACGGGACCGCGAAGGACGGGGACCGGGTCCCCGATCCGCTGGACCGCGGCACCCCGCCGGCCTGGGACCCGCTCGGCGCGGCGCCCTTCGCCTGGGACCTGCCCGAACCCGCGCAGCCCGAGCCCGCCCCCGCCCCGCGCCGCTCGCGGGTCACCCCGGTCACGCTGGCCCTCGCCCTGCTCGGCGGCGGCATCGCGGGCGCGGTGGTGCTGCTGACCTCCGGCCTGGCCGGGCTGCCCGTGGTGTTCGCGACCGCGCTGGCGATCCTCGGCGTCGGGCTGGTGGTCGGCGCCTTCACCCGCGGCGGCCGCGGCCTCGTCCCGTTCGCGCTGCTGCTGGCCGTGCTCACCTGGGCGTCGCTCGCGGTGAAGGTGCCGCTGGCGAACTTCGGGGCCGGCGTGGGCGACCTGCGGGCCGCCCCCACCACCCCCGCCGCGGTGGCGCCGAGCTACGAGCGCGGCGCGGGGACGATCGAGCTGGACCTGCGCCGGCTCGACCTGGGCGTGCCGCCCGGCACCGCGGCGACCCCGGTCCGGACCTCGGTCAACGTGGGCGTCGGCGACATCCGGGTGTTCGTGCCGCGAGACGCCGACGTGAGCCTCACCGGCCACGTCGACCTCGGCGAGATCACCTTCGACGGGAACCGCCACGCCAGCCCGGACGCGAGCCTGACCGTGACCGACGACCTCGGCGCGGACGGCATCCGCTCCGGCCGGCCCCTCGTCCTCGACCTGACCGGGGGCGCCGCCTCCGTGGAGGTGCAGCGTGTCTGAGCCCTACGACGTCCGGCAGCCCGACACCCACGAGCAGGACGAGCGGCGGGCGGTGCGCCGCATGCCGGACCCGCTGGCCCTGATCGTCGGGCTGGTCAGCCTGGGCATCGCCGGGTCGGGGTTCCTCGGCCGGGCCCCGGACCTGTCGGGTTTCGACCCGCGCTGGCTGCTCGCCGCCGGGGCCGTGGTGCTGGGCCTGGTGCTGCTGGTCGCGAGCGTCCGCAAGCGCTGACCACGGTCGGCACGAACGGCGCTCTCGCTCACATCCGTGAGCGAGGGCGCCGTTCGCTCACTCCCACTCGATCGTGCCCGGCGGCTTGCTGGTGACGTCCAGGACGACCCGGTTGACCTCGGCGACCTCGTTGGTGATCCGCGTGGAGATCCGCTCGAGGACCTCGTAGGGCAGCCGGGTCCAGTCCGCGGTCATGGCGTCCTCGGAGCTGACCGGCCGCAGGACGATCGGGTGGCCGTAGGTGCGGCCGTCGCCCTGGACCCCGACGGACCGGACGTCGGCCAGCAGCACGACCGGGCACTGCCAGATCGAGCGGTCCAGGCCGGCGACGGTGAGCTCCTCGCGGGCGATCGCGTCCGCCTGGCGCAGCGTCTCGAGCCGCCGGGCGTCGACCGCGCCGATGATCCTGATGCCCAGGCCGGGGCCCGGGAAGGGCTGGCGCTGCACGATCACCTCGGGCAGCCCCAGCTGGGCGCCGACCGCGCGGACCTCGTCCTTGAACAGCGCCCGCAGCGGCTCGACCAGCTCGAACTCGATGTCGTCCGGCAGGCCGCCGACGTTGTGGTGGCTCTTGATCGTGGCCGTGCCCGACCCGCCGCCGGACTCGACGACGTCCGGGTACAGCGTGCCCTGCACGAGGAACCCGACGTGCTCCTCGGCCGCGACCTCGCTGGTGGCGGCCTCGAACACCCGGATGAACTCCCGGCCGATGATCTTGCGCTTCTCCTCGGGGTCGGTGACCCCGGCGAGCGCGTCGAGGAACCGCTCCCGCGCGTCGACCGTGTGCAGGTTGGCGCCGGTCGCGGCGACGAAGTCCTTCTCCACCTGCTCGCGCTCGCCGGCCCGCAGCAGCCCGTGGTCGACGAACACACAGGTCAACCGGTCGCCGATGGCGCGCTGCACCAGCGTGGCGGCCACCGCCGAGTCGACGCCGCCGGAGAGCCCGCAGATGGCCCGGCCGTCGCCGATCTGGGCGCGGATCGCCTCGACGGTCTCGTCGATGATCGACGCGGTGTTCCAGGTCGGGGTGATGCCGGCGATCTCGTGGAGGAAGCGGCGCAGCACCTCCTGGCCGTGCGGGGAGTGCCCGACCTCGGGGTGGTACTGCACGCCGGCCAGGCGGCGCTCCCGGTTCTCGAAGCCCGCGACCGCCACCCGGTCCGTCGACGCGGTGACCGTGAAGCCCTCGGGCGCGCGGGTGACCGAGTCGCCGTGGCTCATCCACACGGGGTGGCTGCTCGGCAGCCCGTCGTGGAGCACCCCGGGGTCCGCGGAGACGTGCACCTCGGTACGGCCGTACTCGCGCGTGCCGTCCGGCGCGACCTCGCCGCCGAGGGCCTGCGCCATGGCCTGGAAGCCGTAACACATCCCGAAGACCGGGATCCCGGCCTCGAACAGCCGCTCGTCGAGGCGCGGCGCGCCCTCGGCGTACACACTGGACGGCCCCCCGGACAGCACGACGGCGGCGGGGCGGCGGGCGACGATCTCCTCGACCGGCGTCTCCGCCGGGACGATCTCGGAGTACACCTGCGCCTCGCGGACGCGGCGGGCGATCAGCTGGGCGTACTGGGCGCCGTAGTCGACGACGAGGACGGTGGGGTTCTCCACGACGACCAGGGTAATCGGCGACCTGCGTCACCCGGTCCGGCGCCCGGACGCACCACGAGCCGGCCGAACACCGCCGGACACCGTGGAAGGCTGGAGGCCGTGGACGGCGAACCGGGCGGACGACCCGCCCGCTTCGCGGACTCCGGGCGGAGCACCGGCGTGCGTGGCGGTCGACCTGGAGCGTGTGGAGCCGGACGTGATCGGGTAACGAGCCGCGTGCGCGCCTTCGCCTGCCCCCACTGCTCCGCGCTGGTCTTCTTCGAGAACTCGGTGTGCCTCACGTGCGGCACGGAGATCGGCTTCTCGCGCGCCGAGCGGGCGATCGTGCGGGCGGAGGGCCGGCACCGGTGCGCGAACCGCGGGACCGCCACGTGCAACTGGTTCGCCGCCGAGCCGGGGGCGCTGTGCGACTGCTGCGCGCTCACCCGGACCCGCCCCGCGGACGACGACACCGAGGGCCTGGCCGCCTTCGCCCTCACCGAGCAGGCCAAGCGCCGGCTGCTCCACCAGCTCGACGACCTGGCGCTGCCCGTCGTCGGCAGGGGCGAGGATCCCGTCGGCGGGCTGGCCTTCGACCTGCTCTCGAGCGCCCACGGACCCGTGACGACGGGGCACGCGGGCGGTGTGGTGACCCTCGACCTGGCCGAGGGCGACGCCGGCTACCGCGAGCGGACGCGGGTGCAGCTCGCCGAGCCCTACCGCACCCTGCTCGGGCACCTGCGGCACGAGACGGGGCACTGGTACTGGGAGGTGCTGGTCGACCGGCCCGGGCGCGACGACGAGTTCCGCACCCTCTTCGGCGACGAGCGGGAGTCCTACGCCGACGCCCTGGAGCGGCACTACTCCTCCGCACCGCCGGACGGCTGGGAGGACCGGTACGTCAGCGCCTACGCCACCGCCCACCCGTGGGAGGACTGGGCCGAGACCTTCGCGCACTACCTGCACATCCGGGACACCTCGCAGACCGCGGCGGCCTTCGGGATCAGCGTGCACGGCCCGCGGGAGACCCGCGAGGAGCTCGTCTCCGAGCCGGACGAGTCCGAGAAGGACTTCGACGCGATCATCGCCGCCTGGCTCCCGCTCACCTACGCGCTCAACGCCGTGAACCGCTCGATGGGCCACCCCGACCTGTATCCCTTCGTGCTCGCCCCGACGGTGCTGGACAAGCTGCGGTTCGTGCACGACCTCGTCGTCGCGCGACCCGGGTACGTGCCAGCGGCAGCGTGAGCAGCGGGGCCAGCACCGGCGCCAGCACCGCGTCGATCCCCGCGACCGCGAGCAGCAGGCCCGTCTCGACCGTCGTCCAGCCGCGCAGCTCCTGCAGGTAGAGCACCGTGACGAACTGGAACGCGAGGAAGGAGCCGACGAGCGCCGTCGCACCGAGGTTGGCCCGGCGCAGCCGCGGCGACCGCAGGATCCCCAGCCGCAGCAGCGGCGCCCCGCCCGCCCGGCCGATCCGCCGCTCGACCGCGACGAACGCGGCCAGCGACCCCACCGCGGCGGCCGCCGTCATCACGGTGACCGGGGGCGGTGCTCACCGACCTGGGCTGCACGCTGCACGCTGCACGAGACGATCCAGGCGTTGGTCACCTGGACCGAGACGCACCGGGAGGAGATCATCGCCGCGCGCGCGGCCTACGACCGCGCCGCGGCCGAGCCGTCACCGGTCTGAGCCGTCCGGCCCGGCCGGTCCCCCGGACCCGGCCGCCGCCAGCCGCTCCACGCCGTCGAGCAGCAGGCGCAGGCCGAACTCCCAGGTGTCGTCGGAGTACTCCTCGTCGAAGCCGCCCTTCTCCCAGATCCGGGTCATGGTCGGGAAGCGCCCGGCCGTGTAGTAGGTGCCCCAGAAGCTCGACCGGGACTCGTAGTAGTCGTCCTGCGTGACGCCGGTGCGCGCGGACACGCTGGTGTCCGTGACGGCGGCGCGCGCCGCCCCGAAGACGTGCGACTCCACGAGGTTCGCGACCCGGCTCACGGTCGCCTCCGGCAGCCCGGTGAGCGCGACGGCCCGGTAGAGGTCCTCCTGGGCGTCGAGCACGTGCGGACCCAGCGGCATCCGCCAGAGGTTGGACCGGATCAGCCACGGGTGCTCCTGGTACATCCGCCAGGCCTCCCGCGCGTGGAACTCCACCTGCGCCCGCCACGGCAGGTCCCGCTGCGGCAGCCGGCGACCCGCCCACGCACGGTCGATCATCAGCTCGAAGAGCTCGTCCTTGCCGGGCACGTAGGTGTACAGGCTCATGGCGCCGACGCCGAGGTGCTGGGCGACCTTGCGCATGGACAGCTCGTCGATCCCCTGCGTCGCGGCGACCTCGACGGCCGCGGCCACCACCTGCTCGAGGGTGAGCCGTTGCCGGGGGCCGCGGGTCGGCGGCGGCGGCGGGTCCCAGAGCAGCCGGATCATGGCCCGCCCCTCGGGCGTGCCGTACTCGGTGTCCGGTTCGTCCACTGACGCGAAATTCCTTCCGACGATCACTTCGTACGGTGTATGGTATCCGGCCGGAACGCAGTACGTCGTACGGAGATTCGCGCACGAGGGGACCTGATGATCCACACCGAGTCGCTCACCCGGACCTTCCGGGTGGGCAGGGAGACGGTCGAGGCGGTGCGCGGCGTCGACCTCGACGTGGCCGAGGGCGAGCTCGTCGCGTTCCTCGGCCCGAACGGCGCCGGCAAGTCGACCACCCTGCGGATGCTCACGAGCCTGCTCCCACCCACCTCCGGCACCGCGCACGTGGCGGGCGTCGACGTCACCCAGCACCCCGCCGAGGTCCGCCGCCGGATCGGCTACATCGGCCAGAAGGACGGCGCCGGCCACAACTACCGGGTGTGGGACGAGCTGCTGATGCAGGGCCGCTTCTACGGGATGACCAAGGCGGCGGCGCGGGAGTCCGCCGAGTCGCTCCTCGAGACCCTCGACCTCACCGGCCTGCGGCTGCGCAAGGTCAGCTCGCTGTCCGGCGGACAGAAGCGGCGGCTCGACATCGCGCTCGGGCTGATCCACGCACCCCGGCTCCTGTTCCTGGACGAGCCCAGCACGGGCATGGACCCGCAGAACCGGGCCAACCTGTGGGAGCACATCCTGCGGATCCGCGAGGAGCGCGGCGCGACGATCGTGCTCACCACCCACTACCTCGACGAGGCCGACGCGATGGCCGAGCGCGTCGTGATCATCGACCACGGGCGCGTGATCGCCGACGACACCGCCGACGCGCTCAAGCGCAAGCAGGCGGGCGACCGGCTGACCGTCGTCGTCCGGCCCCCGGACGCCGAGCGGACGCGGGCGCTGCTCGCCACGGAGGGATCGGAGCCCGCCGAGCGGCTCGACGCCGACGGGCACGCCCTCTCCGTGCGTGTCGAGGCCGCCTCGCACGCCATGCCCGGCGTGCTGGAGCGGTTGCGGGCGGCGGGGGTCGACGTGATCGCCGCGTCCGCCCGCCAGCCCACGCTCGACGACGTCTTCCTCAACCTCACCGGGCGCTCGCTGCGCGAAGGAGAGTCCTGATGGCCGTGGCCGCCCTGCCCGCACCGCCCCGCACGAGCGTGTTCACCGACGTCGGACACGTCTGGTGGCGGGAGACCCTCACCCTCGTCCGCGACCCGTTCTCCCTGATCTTCTCCCTGCTGCAGCCGCTGGTGTTCCTCGGGCTGTTCGGCCCGCTGCTCGCCGGGCTGGCCGGCGACGGTGCGCCGTTCGGCGGGTCGTCGCTGCAGTGGTTCCTGCCCGGCGTGGTCGTGATGATCACGATGTTCGGCACGTCGATGACCGGCGCCAACCTGCAGTTCGAGATCATGACCGGGGCCTTCGAGCGGATCCTCGCCACGCCGTTGTCCCGGTCCTCGCTGATGGTCGGCCGCGCGCTCAAGGAGCTCACCCCGCTGGTCGTGCAGGCCGCGGTGATCACGCTGGTCGCGGTCCCGTTCGGCTTCGTGCTGTACCCGCTGCACGTGCTGGTGGGCCTGGTCCTGCTGGGTGTGTTCGGGGTGGGGATCGGGGCGCTGTCCTACGCGCTGGCGATCGCGGCCCGCAAGACCGAGTGGATCTTCTGGGCGGTACAGCAGTCCCTGCTCTTCCCGCTGCTCATCCTGTCCGGGATGATGCTGCCGCTGGAGACCGGCCCCGGCTGGATGCAGGTGGTGTCGAAGTTCAACCCGCTCACCTACGTCGTCGACGCCGAGCGGGTCCTGTTCGCCGGCACCGTCGCCGACCCCGCCGTGCTGTGGGGGTTCGCCGCGGCCGTCGTCACCGCCCTGGTCGGGCTGGCCGTCGGCATCCGGTCCATCCGCTCGGCGACGATCTGACCCCACCGACCCCGACCGGCCGGGACGGGCCCGCACCCGCCCGGGCGCGGCACCCCCTCCGACCTCGCCCACCCATCCCGGCCGGGCACACCCTCTGGAGCGCGCCCGCACACCAGGAAGGAGCGCCGCACACCCGGTCGACGGCCTGCGCCGCGCCCGGCCGGGTGTGGGGCGTTCCGGGCAGGGCGGCCCGAGCCCGAGGGCGGCGCGCGCCAGCGAGTCGACGCCCAGATCAGCGCCCGAGTCAGCGCCCTGGTCAGCGCCCTGGTCAGCGCCCAGGTCAGCGCCCTGGTCAGCGCCCTGGTCAGCGCCCTGGTCAGCGCCCGGGTCGGCGCCCGGGTTGCCGTGCCGCCACACCCGCCCGGCCGCGCCACACCCCGTCGACGGCCCGTGCGACGTACCCCGCGGGTGTGCCGCGACGCCACAGCGGGTGCGCCGCGCCCGACGAAGTGCGCCGCGCCCGACGGGGTGCGCCGCGCTTGACGGGGTGCGCCGCGTCCGACGGGGTGCGCGAGGTCGGCCGGAGCCGCGGCACCTCGGCACCCGGTTTGCGCCCCCGGCCCCGGCAGCCGTCGTGCGCGGGAGGCGATGCTCCGGCACCACTTCCCGCGCACGGACCCACCAGCGCGGGTCAGTGCTTGCGGATCACCTTCTCCTGCCCACCTGCCCGCCAGACCGTGACGTCGAGGTGGCCGTCCCCCACCTCGACCGCCGACGCCCCGACCAGGCGGGCGCCGAGGAACCGGTCGAAGGTCCGGCCGCGCAGGTCGAAGCCGGTCTCGGCGAACAGGTCGTCGGCGAAGCGGGCGTGCAGCTCCGGGTCCCGGACGTCCTCGACGGTGCCCCACACCTTCGCGTCGCCCTCGGACACGTGGGTGTCGACGGTCGCCGTGTGCAGCGTGAAGCGGGGGTCGCGGTCGAGGTCGCGGAACTTCGCCGTGTCCGGCATGCCGACCAGCCACAACCGGTCCTCGAAGAACCGCGGCTCCATCGGGCAGATCCGGGGGAACCCGTCCGGGCGCAACGTGCCCAGGAAGCACAGGTTCCCGGTCGCGGCGTGCCGCCGGCGGAAGATCTCCGCGATCCGCGGCGCGTCCTTCTCGAACTCCTGCCAGGAGGTGGTCATGCCGGGACCGTAGGTCGGAACCCTGACAGTGTCCGTCAGGTTCCCGTCACCCGCCCACACCTGCATCGTGCCCGCGCCCGTCGAGCGCCACCCGCCGGCGACCCGGCTGGCCCGCGTCGTGGAAACGTCGTTGCCCGCCTCGGCGAGCCCGGAGCCAGCACCTGGTCGTCGGCGTCCCGGCGCAGGACCGCCTCGGCGGCGTCGAGCCCGCGGGCGGCGAGATCGGCCGTCGTGCCGACCCGGTGGTGGTACAGGCAGGTGGAGAGGGCGGTGGCGGAACGCCAGGAAGCGGCGGCCGCCCCGGCGTCGGGCGAACGCTCCATTCGCGCTCCATCTCACCGCCGGGCCGGATGGAGCGTTCCGCCGAGGTGTGCGGCCCCCGCGGGCTCCTAGCCTTCGGGACCTCTGCAGGACCACGACCAGGAGGTCTCCCGTGTACATCCGGATCGTCACCTTCGGCATCACCGTCCCCGAGGCGGCCTACGCGGCGCACGCCGAGGCCGTCGCGCCCGCCTTCACCACCTGGCCCGGCCTGCTCGGCAAGTGGTGGCTCGCCGACGCCGACAGCGGGACCTACGGCGGTGTCTACCTGTTCACCGACCGCGGAGCCGCGGACCGCTCCCGGCGCACCGACACGTTCGGGGCGATGACCCGCAACCCGGCCCTGACCGGTCTCGTCGTCCGCGAGTTCGAGGTCCTCGCCGCGCCGACGGCCCTCACCGCGCCCGACCTCGCGGCGGCCGCGGCCTGATCGTGCCCGTTCGACCCGGTCGCCGGTGCCCGTCCCGGCCCTACCATTCCGGACGTGCCGGCCGACGACGCTCCTGCGCTGGTCGCGGACCGCCTCGCGGCCGCCCGCGCCACCGAGCTCGTCGGCCGGGCGGAGGAGCAGCGGGTCCTCCGGTCCTGGCTGGACCCCACGGGCCCGGCGGTCGGGTTCGTGCACGGCCCCGGCGGCATCGGCAAGACGACGCTGGTCCGGGGCACCCTGACCCGGCTCGGCCGGCGGTGGGTGGAGCTGGACGGGCGCGCCGTCGAGCCGACCCCGCCCGGCGCGCTGGCGGCGCTGGGCCGGGTCCTCGGCCGGCCCGTCGGCACCCCGGCGGAGGCGTCCCGCGCGATGGCCGCGCTCGACACCGAGGTGCTGGTCGTCGACTCGTACGAGCGCTGGAACCTGCTCGACGGCTGGCTGCGCGCGGAGCTGGTCGCCGCCCTCCCGGCGCACGTCACCACCGTGGTCGTGGGCCGGCGCGCCCCCAACCTCGCCTGGCGGACCTCGCCGGGCTGGCGGCCGCTCGTCGCCGAGCTGGCGGTGGGCCCCCTCCCGCCGGAGGACCTCGACGAGCTGCTGCGCGGCCGGGGGCTCGACGACGGGCAGCGCGCGTGGGTGAGCGCCCTCGCCCACGGACACCCGCTGGCCGCCGCCATCGCCGCGGAGGCCCTGCACCGGTCCGGCGGTGCGCCCGCCCCGGCGGCCGGCACCCCCGGGGAGGTGGCGGAGGAGCTGTTCGAGGTCCTGCTCGACGACCTCGACCCGGCCGAGCTGGAGGTGGTCGAGGCGGCGACGGTGCTGCGGCGCG
Organism: Pseudonocardia lutea; assembly: GCF_042658055.1. Classification (NCBI taxonomy): domain Bacteria; kingdom Bacillati; phylum Actinomycetota; class Actinomycetes; order Pseudonocardiales; family Pseudonocardiaceae; genus Pseudonocardia; species Pseudonocardia lutea. Next base: position 7,019 of record NZ_JBHSQK010000080.1, on the reverse strand, counting down.
TGACCCGTCCCCTGCTGCGCTCGGTGCTGCCGGGGCACGACCCGGACCGGGCCTGGGCCGTGCTGCGGAGGATCCCGCTGACCCGCGTCTCCGAGTCCGGCCTCGAGCTCTCCGGCGTGGCCCGGGCCGTCGCGCTCGACGCGCTGGAGCGCCGTGACCCCGACCGCGTCCGCGCACTGCGGACCCGGGCGGCCCACGCGATCCTCGACGGGCCGGCCGCGGCCGACGACGCCCGGACCCCCGACTGGGACACCACCGCGGACCTGATGCACCTGGTCCGCAACCCGGTCATCCGCAACGCCTACGCCCCGCCGGGCGGCCTGCACCACCCCGCGGAGCGGGCCTGGCCCGAGGACCGCGCGGCGATCCTGGAGATCGCGACCCGGTTCACCGGTGCCGCGGGCGCCGCGCTGACCGAGACCTGGTGGCGGGAGCGGTCGCAGGACTTCCATGTCGCCCGCGGCGAGGCGGGTGTCACGGCGTTCAGCACGGTCGCGGTGCACGACGAGGTCGTGGAGAGCCCGCTGCGCGGCGACCCCGTGCTGGGTGCGACGACGGAGCACCTGCGCCGGCATCCGCCCCCGGCCGGCGGCCGGGCGCTGCTCGTGCGGTCGCTGCTGGGGCACCGGCGGGGCGAGCTCGCCGCGCCCGAGCTGGCCACCCTCGTCGTCGACCTCAAGCGCTCCTACCTCGAGCACCGGGCGACCCTGCGCCGCGTCTACACCGCCGTGCACGAGTGGGAGGCGGTCTCGCCGCTGCTGCGCACGATGGGGTTCGTCCCCGCCGGCACGGTGACGACCGGCGGCCTGCCCCACCGCCTCGCGGTGCTCGACTTCGGCGACTCCGGCCTGGACGGCTGGATCGCCCGGCACGTGCTCGACGAACAGCTCCCGCGGGACCACTCGGCCCCGCCCCGCCCGGCGCTCCTCGAGCTCACGCCCCGCGAGCAGGAGGTCCTGTCCCTGCTCGCCGCGGGCCTGACCAACGTCGAGCTCGCCCGCACGCTCGTCATCAGTGAGCGCACGGCGAACCGGCACGTGAGCAACATCTACACGAAGCTCGGCGTGCGGAACCGGGCCGAGGCGACCCGGGTGGCCGTCGAGGCCGGGATCGCCTCGTGAGCGGGGACCACATCCGGCTGACCCGGGTGTACGACCACGAGCCGCAGCCCGGGAGCCGGTCCTACCTGGTCGAGCGGCTGTGGCCGCGCGGGGTGCGCCGCGAGGCGCTCGAGATGGACGGCTGGGTCAAGGACGTCGCCCCCAGCACCGAGCTGCGCCGGTGGTTCGGCCATGATCCGGAGCGCTGGGAGGAGTTCCGCCGGCGCTACTTCGCGGAGCTCGACGCCCACGCGCAGGCCTGGCGGCCGCTGCTCGAGGCCGCCCGGTCCGGCCCGGTGACCCTGCTCTACAGCGCCCGGGACCGCGAGCACAACAACGCCGTGGCGCTGCGCGACTACCTGCGGGCGCGGCTGGCCGAGCAGGGGGCGGGGTGAGGGTCAGGCCCGGACGGTCAGCCCGACCCGCTGGAACTCCTTGAGGTCCGAGTAGCCGGTCTTCGCCATGGCCCGGCGCAGCGCGCCGAAGAGGTCCACCGTGCCGTACGGCGTGGACGACGGACCGAACAGGACCTGCTCCAGCGTGCGGTCCGAGGGGGCGAAGCCCGTGACGTCCGAGCGCGGCAGCGACGGGTGCGCGGCGGCGGAGGTCCAGTAGAGACCGTCGGCGGGGGCGTCGGCGGAGTCGGCGAGCTGCTCGCCGAGCATCACCGCGTCCGCGCCGCAGGCGATGGCCTTGGCGACGTCCCCGGAGCCGTTGATGCCGCCGTCGGCGATCACGTGGACGTACCGGCCGCCGGTCTCGTCGAGGTAGTCCCGGCGGGCCGCCGCGGCGTCGACCAGCGCGGTCGCCATCGGGACGCCGATGCCCAGCACCTCGTCCGTGGTGGTGGCGCTCGACTCGCCGTACCCGACGATCACGCCGGCCGCGCCGGTGCGCATCAGGTGCATCGCGGTGCGGTAGTCGCCCACGCCGCCGGCGACGACCGGCACGTCCAACGAGTTGATGAAGTCCTTGAGGTTGAGCGGCTCGCCCTTGCTGACGTGCTCGGCCGAGATGATCGTGCCCTGCACGACCAGGATCTCGACGCCTCCGGCGAGCAGCGCCGGGGTGAGCTCGCGGGCCCGCTGCGGGCTGACCCGGGCCGCGACCGTGACCCCCGCGTCCCGGACCGTGCGCAGCGCCTCGGCGAGCAGGTCCTCCTGGATCGGGGCCGCGTGCAGCTCCTGCAGCATCCGCACCGCGGCGGTCGGGTCGTCCGAGTCGGCCGCCTCGACCACGCGGGCGATCGCGCCCTGCGCGTCGGCGTGCCGGGACCAGATGCCCTCGGCGTTGAGCACGGACAGGCCGCCCAGCTTGCCGATCGCGACCGCGGTGGCCGGGGAGACCACCGCGTCCGTCGGGTGCGTGACGAGCGGGATCTCGAACCGGTACGCGTCGAGCTGCCAGGCGGTCGAGACCTCCTGCGAGCTCCGCGTCCGCCGCGAGGGCACGATCTCGACCTGGTTCAGGTCGTAGGCACGACGGGCCTCCCGGCCCATCCCGATCTCCACGAGGTCACGCACGGGTGACCAGCGTAGACGCCCTACCGCGCGGCGTAGTTCGGGGCCTCGACCGTCATGGTGACGTCGTGCGGGTGGCTCTCCTTGAGCCCGGCCGCGGTGATCCGGACCAGCTGGGCCTGCTGGAGCTCGGGGATCGTCTGCGCGCCCGCGTAGCCCATCCCGGACCGCAGGCCGCCGACGAGCTGGTGGACCACCGACTGCAGCGGGCCGCGGAACGGGATCCGCCCCTCGATGCCCTCGGGGACCAGCTTGTCCTCGCTGAGCACGTCGTCCTGCGCGTAGCGGTCCTTGGAGTAGGACTTGCCGCCGCCGCGCGACTGCATGGCGCCGAGCGAGCCCATCCCGCGGTAGGTCTTGAACTGCTTGCCGCCGACGAAGATCAGCTCGCCCGGGGACTCGGCCGTGCCCGCCAGCAGGCTGCCGAGCATCACGGTCGAGGCGCCGGCCGCGATGGCCTTGGAGATGTCCCCGGAGTACTGGATGCCGCCGTCCGCGATCACCGGGACGCCGGCCGGCGCGCAGGCGCGCGCGGCCTCGTACACCGCGGTGATCTGCGGGGCGCCGACGCCGGCGACCACGCGGGTGGTGCAGATGGACCCCGGGCCCACGCCGACCTTGACCGCGTCCGCGCCCGCCTCGACCAGGGCCTGCGCCCCGGCGAAGGTGGCCACGTTGCCGCCGACGACGTCGACCGACTCGCCGACCTCGGCCCGCAGCTTGGCGACGGTCTCCAGCACGCGCCGGGAGTGCCCGTGCGCGGTGTCGACCATCAGCACGTCCACCCCGGCGTCGACCAGGCCCATGGCGCGGGCGTAGGCGTCCTCGCCGACGCCGACCGCGGCGCCGACGACCAGGCGCCCGTCCGGGTCCTTGGTGGCCAGCGGGTACTTCTCGGTCTTGTTGAAGTCCTTGATCGTGATCAGGCCGCGGAGCACGCCCTCGCCGTCGACGATCGGGAGCTTCTCGAGCTTGTGCCGGCGCAGCAGGCCGAGGGCCGCCTCCGCGGTGACCCCGACCCGCGCGGTGATCAGCGGTGCCTTGGTCATCACCTCGTGCACCGGGCGCTGGTGGTCCACCTCGAAGCGCATGTCCCGGTTCGTGATGATCCCGACGAGCCTGCCCTCGGAGTCGGTGACCGGCAGGCCGGAGATGCGGTACTTGCCGCACAGCGCGTCGACCTCGGCGAGGGTGGCGTCGGGCGAGCAGGTCACCGGGTCGGTCACCATGCCCGCCTCGGACCGCTTCACGACCTCGACCTGGGTGGCCTGCTCCTCGGCGGAGAGGTTGCGGTGCAGCACCCCGAGGCCGCCGGCGCGGGCCATGGCGATCGCCATCCGCGCCTCGGTCACCGTGTCCATCGGCGACGACACCAGCGGCACCCGGATCCGCACGCGGCGGGACAGCTGGGTGCTCGTGTCGACCGAACTCGGGACGACGTCGGACTCCGCGGGGAGCAGCAGCACGTCGTCGAAGGTCAGGCCGAGCATCGCGAACTTCGGCGGCAGTCCGTGGATCTCGCTCGTCATGGCTGGTCGTGCACCCTTCACCGGACGTCCAGGCGGCCCGCTCGCGGCTCGGGTGGACCACCGTCGCAGGACTCCATGGTATCCGGGCGCCGCGGCGCCTCCGGTCCGCCGTGGGGAGTCGCCCGACACACCCGGGTCCGCGTCGGCCGTTCCGCGCCCGTCCCCAGGCCGGACGAGTTGTCCACAGGCCTGTGGGTGGGCCGGTGGACAGCGTCCTCCCCGCCCGGCCGGACGCGGTACCGTGTGGACGTGGCGTTCGACGGCCTGCCCCCCGACCCCTTCGCGGGCGATCCCTACGACCCTGCCCTGTCGCTCGACGAGGGCGGGGCGGAGGAGCACGAGGAGCTGACCGAGGAGGAGCGCGAGGAGGTCGTGGCCGACCTCGCGGACCTGGCCGTGTACCAGGCCCTGCTCGAGCACCGCGGCATCCGCGGCATCCTCGTCGACTGCGCGGACTGCGGCGAGCAGCACTTCCACGAGTGGAACCTGCTGCGCTCGAGCCTGCAGCAGCTGCTCGACGAGGGGCAGATGCGCCCGCACGAGCCGGCGTTCGACCCGGATCCCGCGCACTACGTCACGTGGGAGTACTGCCGCGGCTACGCGGACGCGGCCCTCAGCGACGACTGAGCCTCCCGCATCGCGCCCCGCGATCACGCGCCCCGATCACGCCGAAGGCCCCCGACCAGGGATCCGGTCGGGGGCCTTCGCGCGGGTAGGACCTCAGCTCGTGGGGGGCGTCGGCTCCGTGGTCGACGTGGCCGGGGTCGTCGAGCCCATCGAGGTGGTGGTGGTGCCCGGCGGCGTGCTCGACGAGGGGGTCGCCGGGTCCGCCGCGCCCTCGGGCTTGGGCGGCGGCGCTGTCGAGGTGGAGGAACTCGGGGCCGTCGAGCTGCTGGGCGACGGCGCCGGGACGCCGGCGATCCGCGGGTCGACCGTCCCCGGATCCTGCGTGCGCGGGTCGTCCCGCGAGTCCGACGGCGAGGTCGGCCTGTTCGGGCTCGACGACGGTGCCGTGCTCGACGAGTCCGCGGGCGGCACGCCCGGCTGCTCCTGCTGGACCGGGTCCTTGTCCCCCTCGGTCGCCGGGGCCTGCGGCCGCGGCGTGCCGTTGCGCAGCGGGGCGCGCGGATCGGTCGGCTGGCCGGCCGGCGTCTCCTGCACCTTCTGCGCCAGGAAGGTCTGCTCGGCGGCGAGGTAGGTCTTGCCCTCCTCCGGGCGGACCTGCTCCAGCAGGGGCGCGAGCGCCTGCAGGTCCTGCTGCGCCCCGGCGGTGTCGCCGCGCGCGAGCTTGGCGTTGACCTGCTCGATGCGCTGCTTGACCTCGACGGCCGCGAGCTTGGAGTTCGCCGCGTCCTTGTAGAGGACCTGGGTGACGCCGAACAGGGGGCTGCCCGGGTCCGCGTCCTGCGCGCCGATGGACACGCCCGCGATGCTGAAGACCAGCAGCGCGGCCGCGCCGGCCAGCGGGACCAGGTGCCGGCGCCGCGACGAGGGGCGCCTGGCCGAACCGGACCCGACGGCCGCCGCCGCCGTGTCGAGGTCGACCAGCTCCGGGATCGGTTCGGCGTCGACATCGGCCTTCCACGCGGCGAGCATCGCGACGACCTTGTCGTCCGCGTCGTAGCCGCCGTGGCCGGGGGCCGAGACGGTCATGCCGGCGGCGAGGGCGTTGATCAGCTCGTCGTCCGCCTGCACGGCGACCAGGTCGAGCGGCTCGTCGGCGAACTCGGCCTCCTCGGCGCGGGCGCCGTGGCGCCCGGCCGGGAACGGGATCGGCCGGCTCGGCACCCCGTGCGGAGGACCGCCGTGGTAGCCGTTGCCGTTCGTACCGTTGCTGCCGTTGGCGCCGTTGGTCCCGTTCCGGGGGCGGCCGAAGGGGAGGCCGCCCGGGTCACGGTCGGACATTCAGACCACCTCCTCCTCGGGCATGTTCTTGCGCAGCCGGGCGAGCGCCCGGTGCTGGGCCACGCGGACGGCGCCGGGTGTGGACCCGACGGCCTCCGCCGTCTCCTCCGCGCTCAGCCCCACGACCACGCGCAGGACGATGATCTCGCGTTGTTTCTCCGGGAGCTGGTCGAGCAGGCGCGACATCTGCTCGGACAGCTCGACGCGCAGCGCGCGCTGCTCCGGTCCGTCCCCGGACTCCACGGAGTCCGGCACGTCGGCGACCGGCTCCGACCGGTTCCGGCCCGCTGCACGATGCGCGTCGATGACCTTGTGCGACGCGATCCCGTAGACGAAGGCCAGGAACGGTCGTCCCTGGACCCGGTAGCCGGGCAAGGCCGTCAGCACGGCCAGACACACCTCCTGCGCGACGTCGTCCGCCGAGACGGACGACCGGTCCGATCCGCCGAGGCGCGCGCGGCAGTACCGCACGACCAACGGCCGGATGGTGGCCAGTACACGTTCGACCGCTCCGCGGTCACCTGCCATCGCAGATGCCACCAGCTCGTCGAGAACGTCTGTCGGTTCACTCATCGCGCAGAGTCGTCCAGGCGTTACGCAGCATGTTCGTCATCATCCGTTCGGTGAGGCCGACTACGGAGAGTGCCGAATCGGGGTCTCTTCGACGTTCACCGTAGCGAAGCCCCAGAGACGTCCGGGAACCGCTCTCACGGATGAGGACGGGCGACGGGCCACCTGGTTGCGGTCCGTGTCGATGCCGACGCCGACGTGTCGGGCCCCGTCGGCGAGCGGTCATCCGGACGCGTGAGCCGGACGCACGGCGTCACGGAGAGAGACCCGGTCGAGTCGATCACCGCTCGGCGAGGGACCGTGACCGGTGACGACGGCGGATCACGGGAAGGCGCGCGGGAACCGGCGCGCGGAGGCCGGTCGGCCGCGCGGCGGGGGCGGGGACGCGCGGCGGC
>NZ_JBHSQK010000079.1:17049-17246 GCF_042658055.1 Pseudonocardia lutea | reverse complement strand
GCCAGCCGGGCCCGCTCGGGCGGGAGCAGCGCGGTGAGCACCGCGTCCCGGGTCAGCGCGTGCGGCCACCGCAGCTCGCCGGCCTCCCGCACGAGGAGGCCCTCGCGCACCCCGCCGCGCAGGGCGTCGCCGACCCCGTCCTCGGCGAGGCCGGCGACGGGTCCGAGCACGTGCCAGTCCGGCTCCGGCCCCAGCAC
>NZ_JBHSQK010000079.1:0-17032 GCF_042658055.1 Pseudonocardia lutea | reverse complement strand
GGCGGCCGCCTCGACCGCCCGCCGCGCGGCGGGGCCGAGTGCGTCGAGCCGGGCCTCCACGAGCGCGGCGAAGGTCGGCGGGACGGCGCGTCCCGGCGCGGCCAGCAGCTCCTCGACCACGAACGGCAGGCCGTCGGAACGGGCGTGCAGGGCGGCGACCTCGTCGTCGGACGGGGGAGTGCCGTCCCGGCAGACCGCGGCGAGCGCGTCGACGCCCGCACGGTCGAGCGGGCGCAGGTCCAGGATCCGCAGACCGGGGGTGGTGGCCAGCCGGAGGGCCGCGGGGCCGGGACGGCTGGACACCGCGACGAGCAGTCCGGGGCGGGCCGGGCCGAGGGAGGCGACCGTGGCGAGGGTGTCGCGGTCCGCCCAGTGCAGGTCCTCGAGCCGCAGCACGCAGCCGCCGGGCGCGACCGCACGCAGCAGCCGGCGGAGCCCCTCGGCGAGCACCACGGCCTGGTCGGGCGCGCCGGGCCCGGACTCCGGGCCGGTGCCCGAGCGCAGCCGTTCCAGGGCCGAACGGTAGGGCCGCAGCGCGTCCGCCTCGGCCGCGGGATCGTCCAGCCGCGGCAGGACGGCCTCGGCGATCGGGCGGAAGACGCCCCCGCCGGGCACCGCGTGCCCGGTCAGGACGGTCAGCCCGGCGGCGGTGGCGGCGGCCGCGACCTCCTCGAGCAGTCGCGTCTTGCCGATCCCGGCCTCGCCGACGACGGCGAGCGCCCCGCCGCCGCCCGCCGCGGTCGCCGCGACGAGCCGGCGCACCTCGGCCAGCTCGGCCGCCCGTCCCACCAGGACGGGACTGCGGGCGACGGTCTGCACCGGGCCAGTGAAGCGCGGTCGCGCCGGGGCGGGAAGCGGGTTCGGGGGCCGGAAGCGGGTTCGGGACGGGACCCCGCCGGCGTCAGGGGCGCGCGGCCACGAACGGCAGGACGCGGTGCCCTCGCCGGTACGTGAGCGCAGCTTCCGTGCCGCCGCTCTGCCTCCGCTCGGAGCCCGCTGGGAGCTCAGGGCCCGCTCAGGGCGCGCGGCCGGTCAGCAGCCACGCCGCCGACCCCAGGGTGACACCCCCGGGACCCGAGGCGCGGCCGAGGACCGCCCGCAGGGCCGCGACCGCCCGCTCCCGCGCGGCGGGCTCCAGCCCGGCCAACGCCCCCGCCATCATCCGAGCGACCAGCCCGAACGCCTCCTCGACGTCGCGGCCCAGCACGACCGGCGCGTCGCACGGCCGCACGTCGACCTCGGCGAGCCCCGCGCCCTCGAGCAGGGCCCGGGCCCGGTCCGGGTCGGCGAGGGCGAACGCGCCCGGCCCGGGCGGGGGTGGTGGCGGCGGCTGCCCGGTCAGCGCGGTCGTCAGGTCGTGCATCCACGCGTTCTCGGCGAGCGAGCGCCACACGACGAACACCACCCGCCCGCCCGGGCGCAGCGCCCGGGCGAGGTTCGCGAAGGCGGCCGGCGGGTCGCCGAAGAACATCACCCCGGCCCGGCTCACCACCCGGTCGTAGCGGCGGCCGAAGTCGTGCACCTGGGCGTCGGCCTCGAGGAAGGCGACGCCGGGGAACCCGGCGCTGCGGTCGCGCGCGACCTGGAGCATCGGGGCCGAGATGTCCACCCCGGTCGCCGTGCCGCCCGGCGCCACCGCGCCCGCGGCCTTCCGGGTGACCGACCCGGTCCCGCAACCGACGTCGAGCACGTGCAGGCCCGGGGCGAGGTCGGCGGCCTCGAGCAGCGGCGCGTCGTAGCCCGCGGCGGACGCCTCGAACTGCTCGGCGCGGGCGGCCCAGAGCAGCCCGAGGTCCCCGCCCCACTGTGCGTGCTGCTCGGCGTTCGACGCGTCGACCCCGGGCCCCGTCACCGCTACCGGCCCCGCAGCGGGAGCGCGGGCGGGGAGATCCAGCGGGCGGCCGGGTCCAGCATCCCGTCCGGGTCGACGGCGGCGCGCAGCGCGTCGAGCCGGGCGACGGTCTCCGGTCCGAAGCCGGCCCGCAGCCGCTCGTTCGCCTCCGGGTCGACGCCGCCGGCGATGTTGACCGACGTGCCGCCGGTCGACCACGGCAGCATCCGCTCCACGATCGCGGCCAGGGCCCCGGGCACGTGCTCCGCGATCGGTGGCGCCAGCATCCCGACGGCGTCCAGGAAGTACGGCGCGGTCCGCCCCGCCACCGCGTTGGGCGTGGCCGGTGTCCGGGCGAAGGCGCCGCCCATCAGCCGGATCTCGGTCAGGACGAACGGCAGGCCGGCGGCGGGCGAGGTGATCTCGGCGAAGGCGTCGAGCGCCGCGTCCGGCAGCCCGGCGAGCAGGACCCCGCGGTCGACGAACGGCATCGGGTCGACCGGGTCGGCGTGGACGGCGCCGAAGGCGGGGACCGGCAGGGGGCCGATCGCGTCGAGCAGGGGGGCGGGCAGCGCGGCGCGCATCGGCGCGACCAGCCGCTCGCCCTCCGCGGCGTCGCCGACGAAGGCGAAGCGGAGGTGCAGCGCGGCCCTGCCGCGCAACGGCTCCGGGAGCTCCGGGAGGTCCGGGAGGTTCAACCGGGCGACCGAGGTGTTCGCCGTCTCCGGCAGCGTCTCCGCCCAGTCCCGCCAGCTGCGGAGGAGGCCGGGGACGTCGGCCGTCGTGGCGTCGACGAACACCCCGCCCGCGTACAGCGCCGGTACCTCCGGCAGGTCGATGGTCATCGCGGTGACGATCCCGAAGGCCGCACCGCCACCACGCAGCGCCCAGAACAGGTCCGGGTCGTGCTCGGCGTCCACGGTCCGGAGCTCGCCGTCCGGCGTCACGACCTCGATCGACCGCACGTGGTCCGCGGACCAGCCGAAGGTCCGGCCGAGCGGGCTCAGACCGCCGCCGAGCGTGTAGCCGACGACGCCGACGCCCGGCGAGGAGCCGCACAGGCCGGCGAGCCCGTGCGGCGCGGCGGCGTCGAGGACCTGCTGCCAGCGTACGCCGGCGCCGACCGTCGCCGTGCGGGCCTGCGGGTCGAGGTCCAGGCCGTCGAGGTCGGCGGTGAGGATCAGCACCGTCCCCGGCCCCGCGGCGAGGGCCCCGTGCCCGGTCGCCTGCACCGCCAGCCGCCGGCCCGTCTCCCGGGCGTACCCCACGGTCGCCACGACGTCCCGGGCGTCCGCGGCGCGCACCACGTAGTCCGGCCGGTGGGCGGTCGCGAGGTTGTACCCGGCGAGGGCGTCGGCGTACCCGGGGGCACCGGGCGCGAACACCGCGCCCGTGACCAGGGACTCGAGCTCCGGGGTGTCCGTGCTGAGGCTCATGCGCTGCTCCTGTGTGTCCGGTCGTTCCGTGACCGTGCACGTGTGGATCAGGAGCGGCGTTAACGTTCTTCGTCAACTCCGGGGACGGGCTGGTGCACGCGCGGGTGCGTCCGTCCCTCCGCGCGGCCGCCCCCGAGAACGACCGCGGCCCCGGGCCGGGAGCCCGGGGCCGCGCGTCGGAGCACCTCAGTCCAGGTAGTCCCGCAGGACCTGCGACCGCGACGGGTGGCGCAGCTTGGACATGGTCTTCGACTCGATCTGGCGGATCCGCTCACGAGTCACGCCGTAGACCTGGCCGATCTCGTCGAGCGTGCGCGGCTGGCCGTCCGTGAGGCCGAACCGCAGCCGGACGACGCCGGCCTCGCGCTCGGACAGCGTGGCCAGCACCGACTGCAGCTGGTCCTGCAGCAGCGTGAAGCTGACCGCGTCGACCGCGACGACCGCCTCGGAGTCCTCGATGAAGTCGCCGAGCTGCGAGTCGCCCTCGTCGCCGATGGTCTGGTCCAGCGAGATGGGCTCCCGGGCGTACTGCTGGATCTCCAGCACCTTCTCCGGGGTGATGTCCATCTCCTTGGCCAGCTCCTCCGGGGTGGGCTCGCGGCCCAGGTCCTGGAGCAGCTCGCGCTGGATGCGGCCGAGCTTGTTGATGACCTCGACCATGTGCACCGGGATGCGGATGGTGCGGGCCTGGTCGGCCATCGCGCGGGTGATGGCCTGCCGGATCCACCACGTCGCGTAGGTCGAGAACTTGTAGCCCTTGGTGTAGTCGAACTTCTCGACCGCACGGATCAGGCCCAGGTTGCCCTCCTGGATCAGGTCCAGGAACGCCATCCCGCGGCCGGTGTAGCGCTTGGCCAGCGAGACGACGAGGCGCAGGTTCGCCTCGAGCAGGTGGTTCTTGGCGCGCTCCCCGTCCCGCACGATCCAGCGCAGGTCGCGGCGCAGCTGCGGGGAGAGCTTCTCGGAGGCCTCGATGGCCCGGCGAAGCCGCTCGGCGGCGTAGAGGCCGGCCTCGATCCGCTTCGCGAGCTCGACCTCCTCCTCCGCGTTGAGCAGCGCGACCTTGCCGATCTGCTTGAGGTAGGCGCGGACCGAGTCGGCCGAGGCGGTGAGCTCGGCGTCCTTGCGCGCCTGGCGCAGCGCCTCGGACTCCTCCTCGTCCCAGACGAACTCCGTGGACTTCTGCTGGGAGGAGCGGGTGGTCGGGGCGCGGCGGTTGGCGCCGGTGTTGGCCGGCTCCTCGTCCTCGTCGTCCTCGTCGTCGGTGTCCTCGGCCGCGTCGGCCGTCTCCACCTCCACGTCCTCGATCTCGACGTCCTCGAGCTCGACGTCCTCGCCGAGGTCGGCCTCGTCCAGGTCGACGGCCTCGTCGTCGCCCTCGGGCGAGGTCGCCTTCTTCTTGGCCGACGTCTTCGGGCCGGTCTTCGCGCCCCCCCGTGGGCGCGCCGGCCGGGACTTCGTCGCGGTTCCCGCCCCGCGGCCACGACGGGCGGGAGCGGCTGCCGGCTCGGCCCCGGTGCCGTCAGGGGAAGTCGAGTCGGTTCGGGTTGCGGAGTCTGCGGCTGCCACCTAGGCCCTCTCGCTGCGTGCGCTTGCGGTCCGCCGGAGCTGCCGAGAACGCGGCTGGCGCTCCGGTCCGGCTGGCTTCGAGTGACTTCGCCTCGCCGGTCGCCGTCGTTTCTCGTGGGGTCGGCGCGCGTCCCGGGGGTGAAGTTCCCGGCCATTGTAACTACCTGTTCCCCGGGTGCTCGCCGGTCGCGCCCTCCTCAGGGCACCCGCATCGGTTCAGAGACACCTCCGGCGGGCCGGACGGGCTCCCGTGTGCGCCGGGCGGCGGCCGCCGTTCCGCGCCGAACCCCTCCTCCACCAGGGACTGTGGTCGGATGGGTGGCATGGCCCCGAACGACGCCCCCACCGTCGCCGGTGTACCCGGCACCGACACGACCACTCTTCCGGACGCCGCGGAGCTCGCCGAGCTCCGGCGTGTCGCCGAGCAGGTGGCGGGGGAGGCCGCGGCGCACCTGCGCACCCTTCCCGCGCCGCGGGAGACCGGTGCGGTCGGCACGAAGAGCACCCCGACGGACGTCGTCACGGAGTCCGACCAGGCCCTGGAGCGGCTGGTCCGGGACCGGCTCGCGCGGCTGCGGCCCGGCGAGCCGGTGTTCGGCGAGGAGGCCGCGGGCGACGCGGGGGCGGCGCGCTGGGTCGTCGACCCGATCGACGGCACGGTGAACTACCTCTACGGGCTGCCCTGGTACGCCGTGTCGGTCGCGGCGGTGCGGGACGGGGTGTCGCTGGCGGGCGCGGTCGTCGAACCGGTGTCCGGGCGCGTGTGGAGCGCGGCGGCGGGTGCGGGCGCCACCTGCGACGGCGTGCCGCTGCGGGTCACCGCCGAGACCGACCTGGCCCAGTCGCTCGTCGCCTGCGGGTTCTCCTACGACGCCCGGCGCCGCGCGCGGCAGGCCGCGATGGTGGCGGCGCTGCTCCCGCGGGTGCGGGACCTGCGCCGGACGGGATCGGCCGCTCTCGACCTGTGCGGGATCGCCGCGGGCCAGCTGGACGCCTATGTGGAGCACGGCATCAACTGGTGGGACTGGGCCGCCGCGGCGCTGATCGCGCGGGAGGCCGGCGCCGTGGTCCGGGTGCGGCCCGCGCCCGGGCGCTCCCGCACGGACGGCGGCGAGCTGGGGGAGGACGTCACGATCGCGGCCGCGCCGGGTGTCGCGGCGGCCTTCACCGAGCTCCTGCGCGAGGCCGGCGCCGCGGACGTCTGACCGGGGAGCCGGCGGAGGGTCGCGGTCGGTCAGCAGCGGGCGGCGTCGCGCGCCTCGGCCAGCACCTGCGGGTCGAGCTGCGGCGCGGCCACCTGCTGACCCTCGCCGGTCTCCCCGGAACCGGGGGCGCCGAGCTGCTCCAGGGCGTCGCGCACCGAACGGCCGGGGTTCACGTCCGTGAAGCCCGTCCCGACGGCGACGTCCACCGAGTCGTCGCCGCGCTCGTCGCGCACGAGCTCGAGGCAGGGCAGGACGAGCTGCAGCGTGGCCGCCGCGCCCTCGCCGGCCTGCCCGAACCGGAGCTGGCCGTGGCATTCCAGGTCGCCGTTCGGGTACAGCGGGTCGTTGTCCGGCTGACGGGCCTCGCCGAAGCCGAGGTCGCCGAGCTGGGCGGCCACGAGGTTGGCCTGGCCGCGCTGCCCGCCCGCGTTGAGCACCGCGGTGCGGACGTCGGCCGGCGGCGCGGGGGCGGCCGCGGCCAGCGCGTCGGAGTCGAGCACGTCCCCGGCGGAGCCCGAGGCCGGCGTGTTGCACGCGGCGAGGCCGGACTCCGACGCGGCGTTGAAGAACACGATCGTCCAGGTGACCAGGGCGGCCACGGCGAGCGCCGCGACGGTGATCGCCACCGGGCGGGTCCGCCGCCGCTGGTAGGGACGCAGACCGGCGTTCACGCCGCACCCGCCCGACGACGCACCGCACGCACGCACACCCCGCGGATTAGCACGGCGGAACCCTAACGCCCCCGCGGTCCGGCGGCGGGCGGACGACCCGGTGGGTCGGGTGGAGGGGGCTTGACGGCTCGGCTACCCTCTGCGCGCCGACGGGGGAGCCACGACGTTCGCGGGGCCCGGTCGCGGGCCGCGTCAGCGCGTCCGGGGCCCGGTCCCGTCGAGGCCTGCGTTCTTCCGCAAACGGGTGAGACCGGCGTCACTCCGACGCCGGGCACAAACGCCCGCGGCCGGGACGTTGTGCAGCGGCACGACAGACGACGAAGAGTACTGAGGGTGGGAACGATGGCGACCGACTACGACGCACCGCGGCGCAACGAGGCCGACGACATGGCGGAGGACTCGCTCGACGAGCTCAAGGCCCGTCGGAACGAGGCGCAGTCGTCCGTGGTCGACGTCGACGAGTCGGACACGGCGGAGAGCTTCGAGCTCCCGGGGGCGGACCTCTCGGGCGAGGAGCTCACGGTCAAGGTCCTGCCGAAGCAGGCGGACGAGTTCACCTGTGGCAGCTGCTTCCTGGTGCACCACCGCAGCCGGCTGGCCGAGACCCGCGGCAACCTGTTCATCTGCCGCGACTGCGCGGCCTGACGGGCCGCCGCCGGCCCGACCGGCGTCGACGAACGCGACGACGGTGAGCCAGCACGGACACCGACGAGGGCGTCCCGGGGTTCCGGGGCGCCCCTTTCGGCGTTCTCGGGCGGTCCCGGGCCGTCAGGCGCGGGTGGCGCCGAGGGCGGCGACCAGCTGCTCCGGGTGGCGGGTGCTGACGACCCAGTACGGCACCGGGCTCGCCGGGTCGCGGGTCTCGATCCGCACGACCGGCCCGATCCAGCTGCGGTGCAGCACGTGCGCGGTCGGGTCCAGCTCCGGGCCCAGGGCCTGCTGCTTGTCCTTCTTGGCGACGATCTGCGTGCGGCCCACGTGCTCGAGCGCGATCCGCTCGTCGCCGGCCACCAGCTCGGTGTCCGTGACCCGCACCCGGACACTGCCGAGCCGCCACACCACCAGCAGCGCCAGCGGCACCAGCACGGCGTAGCCGATCCACGAGCGCACCCCGGGGTAACCCATGTGGATCTCGGCGCCCAGCAGCACGGCGACGCCGCCGGCGAACAGGAACCACCAGAGCGGCGTACTCAACCGCTCGTCGAACCCAGGACGGCCGGACGTCGCAGGACCGGCGCTGGACGGGTGCTCGCTCACGACGACCCACTGTAACGTCGCCCGTCGTGCCCGGCCCGATCGATGCTCCCCCGCACGAGCCGACGGTCACGCCGCTCGTCGACGTGCTGCTGACCCGCCTCGACCCCGAGATGCCCCTGCCCGCGTACGCCCGCCCCGGCGACGCGGGGGCCGACCTCGCGACCACGTCGGACGTCGTCCTCGCCCCCGGCGAGCGCGCCGTCGTCGGCACCGGGATCGCGATCGCCCTGCCCGCGGGCCACGCCGGTTTCGTGCACCCGCGCTCCGGGCTGGCCGCCCGCACCGGCCTGTCGATCGTCAACGCGCCGGGCACGATCGACGCCGGATACCGCGGCGAGATCAAGGTGTGTCTGATCAATCACGACCCCCGCACGGAGATCGTGCTGCGCAGGGGTGACCGGATCGCCCAGTTGGTCGTTCAGAAGGTGGAGTACGCGCGCTTCGTCGAGGTGCCCGAGCTCCCGGCCTCCGACCGGGGGCCGGGCGGGTACGGGTCGACGGGCGGGCACGACCGGCTGGCGGGAGGGGACGGACCGTGAGTGTCCGCTACGGCGAGGACCTCGAGGACCTGGAGGCCGCGGACCCGGGGGAACCCGGGTACGGCGAGTACGACGGTGAGTTCGACGAGGAGTACGACGAGGACTACGACGGGCCGGACTTCGGCCCGTTCGACGTCGCCAAGCTCGACCCCGAGATGACCGACGCGCTCACGCGGATGGACTTCGGCGCCGTGCAGGTGCCGATCCCGCCGCAGGGCACCGTCGTCGAGCCGGAGGACGGTTCGCGCCTGTCCGCGGTCCACATCTCGATGCCGGGCGGCGGGCGGCTGTCGCTGTCCGCACTGGCGGCGCCCCGCTCCGGCGGGCTGTGGAAGGACCTCTGCGAGGAGATCGCGGAGTCGCTGCGCGAGGGCGGCGCGACCGTGCGCTCGTACACCGGCGAGTGGGGCCGGGAGCTGCGGGCCACCACGCAGGTGGCGTCGTCGGTGTTCGTGGGCATCGACGGCGAGCGCTGGATGGTCTACGGCGTCGCCGCGGGCCCGGAGGAGCTGGCCGAGCGCCTCGACGCCGAGATGCGGCGGATGCTGCGCGGCACGATCGTGGTGCGCGGCAAGTCGCCGTACCCGCCGCGGACCGTGCTGCCGCTGACGCTGCCGTCGGCCGTCGACGAGGCGGCCGAGGCGTCGGCCGACGCGCCGCCCAAGGCCACGCTCACCCTGCGGACCCGGTCGGTCGCCCCGGCCGAGGAGGCGGGGGAGTCCATCCCGGAGCCGCCGGCGGAGGGTTCCGCGGCGGCCTCGGCTCCGGCCGCGGCCGGACAGGGCGGTGGCCCGGGCGAGGCCGCGGGCGGTGGGGCGCCGGGTGCGGCTCCCCTGGCGCCGGCGGCGTCCGCGGGCGGTCAGGCCGGACCCGGCGGCCCGGGTGCGCCCGGTGCCGGTGCCCCCGGTGCCGGTGCCCCCGGCGGTACCGGTGCGCCCGGCGCGCCGCAGCCCGGCTTCGGCGGCCCGCGGCCCGGTGGGCNCCCCCGGTGCCGGTGCCCCCGGCGGTACCGGTGCGCCCGGCGCGCCGCAGCCCGGCTTCGGCGGCCCGCGGCCCGGTGGGCCCGGTGTGGGTGTGCCGGCTGCCGGTGGGCCGGGATTCGGCGGCTCGTTCGGCGGTCCGGGTGCCGGTGGTCCCGGTGCTGCGGGCGCCGGGTTCGGTCCCGGGGCCCAGGGTCCGGCGGGACCGCCGTTCGGCCCCGGTGGCCCGGGTGGGCGGCTGCCCGCCCCCGGGGCCCCGGCGGGTCCCGGCCCGGTCGGCCGACCCGGTGGTCCGGTTCCCGGTGGTCCGGCGGGTGCGCCCGGCGGTGTCGCCGCCGGCTACGGCGGTTCGCCGCCCGCCGGTCCGGGTGGCCTGCCCGGCGGGTCCGTGGCCGACGGTCCGTCGCGTGTGCCCGGCGACGCGTTCCGGCCCGCCGGCGCGCCGAGCGGCCCGTACGGCACGCCCCCGGGCGGCGAGCCCGGCGGTCCTGCCGGCCCGAACGCCTACGGCCCCGGTACCGGTGGCTACGACGCGCCGTCCGGGTCGTCGTTCCCGCCGGCCGGCGGGTTCGGCGCCGGCCCTGCCCAGGGCCCGTCCGAGACGGGTACGTCCGGCTTCGGCGCGGGTCCGCGCCACGGCGGACCGGCGATGCCGTCGGGCCCGCAGGCCGGGCCCGGTGGCGTCGCGCAGCGGCCGTCGGGTGGCTCCGGTGCGCCGTGGTCCACGGACGCCGCACCGGGCGTGCCGGGCTCGGCTCCGGCGGGGGGTGGCGAGACCCGCGCGCTGCCCGTCGTCGGGCGGGCCGGTGGCCCCGAGGCGTGGGCGGACCGCCCCGCCGACCCCGCTCCGCAGGCGGGCCCGCACAGCGGGGGCTGGGCGACGGCGGAGTACCGCCCCGACCG
Source organism: Pseudonocardia lutea (assembly GCF_042658055.1). Lineage (NCBI taxonomy): Bacteria > Bacillati > Actinomycetota > Actinomycetes > Pseudonocardiales > Pseudonocardiaceae > Pseudonocardia > Pseudonocardia lutea. Next base: position 6,641 of record NZ_JBHSQK010000079.1, on the reverse strand, counting down.
GTCCGCCGACGAGCGCCGGTCCGATCCGCGCCCCCGGGACGGGTGGACCGGCGGTTCCCGGCACGCCGAGCCGGTGGGCGACCGCCCGAGCGGTGCCCGGGCGACGGACGGCCGGTACGCCGACCCTGCGTCGGACCGGTACGCCGGCCCGGCGCCCTCCGGCGGGCCCTCCGACCAGGCCCTCGACCAGCGCGTCGGCGGCTGGCCGGCCGGACGGGCCGGTGCGCAGCACGTCGCCCCTGCGCCGGGTTCGCCGCAGGCCGAACCGGCGCGCCCGGACCGGGCCGCGGAGCAGCCGAGCGGTGCGCACCACGGCGGGCCGGCTCCGGCCGACCCCGGTGCCGGCCAGGCCGCCGGGCCCCGGTCCTGGGGTGGCGAGGGCCCGTCCGCGGGTCGGTACAGCGGTTGGGTGAACGAGCAGCCGGGCAGCCGTCGGGCCGCTCCGCCGAACCCCGGGACGGGCTGGTCGCCGACGGCACACCAGCCGCCGGGCCCGGGCTACGAGACCGTCGACCGGGACTCGGGCCGGCTGCCGCAGTACGGCTACACGGCGTCCGGCTGGTCCTCGAACGGCGGCGGCCGCGAGGTGACCGGCTTCGCGGGTGTCCGGTCGGGGCCCGGCTCGCCGGCCGACGTCCCGACCAGCCTGTTCGACGCGCTCATGGCCGAGTCCGCCGACCGCGCGGCCGAGGCCTCCGGCCCCGGCCCGCGGAACGGGCACGCCCCGCAGTACGGGCACGGCCCGGTCGACGCGGCCGGCGCCCCGGACGGCCGCCGCGCCGCCGGCGGTCCCGCGAACGGGTTCGGCGGTCCCGAGGGCCCCGGGCGCGACAACGGCCACGCCCCCGGCGGCCGGGGGACGACCGGACCCGGCACCCCGTCCACCCAGGGCGGGCCCGGCGGGTTCGGCGGCACCGAGGGGTTCGGCCCCGCGAACGATCCCGCGAACGGTTGGGGCCCCCTGAACGGGCACGGCGCGACGAACGGGTACGGCGCGACGAACGGGTACGGCGGGAGGACCGGCTTCGGCGCCGCCCCCGGCCAGGACGCCACCAACGGGTACGGCGCTGCGCCCGGGTACGGTCCTGCGCCCGGGTACGACGGGGCGAACGGCCACGGCGCCCCGAACGGCCACGGCGCCGCAGACCGGTTCGGTGCGCCGGACCCCGGTCAGGGCGAGGGTCAGGGCGAGCCGCGGCCCGGCGAGAACCGTCGCCACGGCGGCGGCCCGGGCGCGCGCCCGGCGCTCTCGTTCCTCGACGCCGACCCGCTGAACTGCCCCGGCCCCGACCCCGACCCCGACCGCGGCCGCCACCGCCGCCCCGAGTAGGCCGCCGGTCGCCCCACCCCGGGAGCGGCCGGCCGACCGACGGCCGAGGAGCGCGGCACACCCCCGTCCAGGGGCAGGTGCCGCGCTCCTTTCGTCGTGCCGCCTCCGCGCGGCGCGGTCCCGAGGAGCGCCTCCCCCTGCAGCCGCGAAACCGGACGGATCCGGCCACCCGGACTCGGAAGGCCCCCGACCTCCACGCCCGCCGGCACGCCGAACGGCTGCGAGCAACGTCACGTCCGCCCACCGCGTCGACGAGTGGGAGCGCGCCCGCGCGGATTCGCCCAGAACGCCTCATATCGGACGCGTGGCACCGTCGGATCGGAACGTGTCGTCGTCACGAACCGGCCGCTCACCGACCGGGCCGCCCAGGAGCGCGGTGGGCGGCATGCGCCCGCTCGTTCCGGGCACACAACGCGTTTCTGCCGCGTTACCCTTGCACGGGCAACGGCCGGATCAAGGGAGACGGCCCGCGCCCGAGCAGCCGAGGAGAGACATGGGCAGCACGGACGGTGGGGCGTTCCGCCGCATGCTTCGCAAGCTCACCAGCGACGTGGACGTCCTGGACGCGGACGACCTGTCCGAGGATTCCGAGCGTTCCGGTGCGCAGCGCGCGAGCGAGTGTGCGTGCGGCCAGGAGGTGACCATGCTGGGTCGCCTCCGCAGTGTGGAGTTCTGCCCCGAGGACGACAGCAGCCAGCAGCTCCAGGCGGAGCTGTACGACGGGACCGAGGGAGTGACGCTGGTCTGGATGGGACGACGCCGGATCCCGGGCATCGAGCCCGGCCGGACGATGCGCGTCCGCGGCCGGATCTCGGTCCGGGACGGGCACAAGGTCCTGTACAACCCGTACTACGAGATCTGCCAGGCGCAGTGACGCCGGGTCCCGGAGGGGACCAGCCGACCACCCGCATGCCGCGGGTCGCCGGCGAGCCGGCCGACCACGACTCGGAGACCGGCCCGATCCCGCGCGTCGACCGGACGGACGCCGGGGTCGCCGGCCGCGGCGACGGCACCGACGGCACCGACGGCACCGAGGACGCCGACCGCGCCGGCGACGCCGAGGAGCCCGGCCGCCGACCCACGCTCCTGGAGCAGATGGGCGGCGTCTCCGGCATCGTGGCGTCGACGGTCCCGGTGGCGGTGTTCGTCGTCGCCAACGTCCTGTTCGAGCTCAAGCCCGCGCTGATCGCGGCCGTGGTGGCCGGGGTGCTGGTCGCGCTGTTCCGCGTCGCCCGCAGGCAGCCGGTGCAGCCGGCGGTGTCCGGGCTGTTCGGGGTGGCCGTGTGCGCCTTCATCGCCTACCGCACCGGCGAGGCCCGCGGCTTCTACCTGCCCGGGCTGCTCTACAGCGCTGCGCTGGGCCTCGCGTTCCTCGTGTCGATCGTCGTGCGCTGGCCGCTCGCCGGCGTGATCTGGAACGCCGTGAACGGCCACGGCCAGGGCTGGCGCCGGAACCCGCGCATGCTCAGGGCCTACACCTGGGCGAGCGCGCTGTGGGCGCTGGTGTTCGCCTCCCGCCTCGTGGTGCAGGGCTGGCTGTACAACGCCGACGAGGAGACCTGGCTCGGCATCGCCCGGCTGGCGATGGGCTACCCGCTGCTCGGCCTCGCCATCGTCGGCACGGTCGTCGCCGTCCGCCGCGCCGAGCGCGCCCCCACCGCTGGCTGACCCCGGTGGGGCCGGCCGGGCGGAGGCTCCGGTCAGGCGCCGACGATCGCGGCCCGGATCTCCTCCTCGACGGCGACCGTCGCGACGAACAGCAGCTCGTCACCCGGCTCGAGCGCGTCGTCGGGCTGCGGGACGATCACCCGGCCGCCGCGCAGGATCGTGACCAGCGCGGAGTCCGGCGGCAGCGCCAGTGCCCGCACCGGACGGCCGGCGAGCGGGGTGTTCGTGGGCAGCGTGACCTCGACGAGGTTCGCCTGCCCCTGCCGCAGGGTGAGCAGCCGGACCAGGTCGCCGACCGCCACGGCCTCCTCGACCAGCGCGGCGAGCAGCCGCGGGGTGGAGACCGAGACGTCGACGCCCCAGTTCTCGCCGAACAGCCACTCGTTGCGCGGGTCGTTGACCCGGGCGACCACCCGGCGCACCGCGAACTCGGTCTTGGCCAGCAGCGAGACGACCAGGTTGACCTTGTCGTCCCCGGTGGCGGCGATCACGACGTCGCAGCTCTCGATGCCGGCGTCCTCGAGCGTCTGGAGCTCGCAGGCGTCGGCGTGCACCCACTCCGCCTCCTCGACGGCGGCGGGGTCGATGTGGCTGAGGTCGCGCTCGATGAGCATGACCTGGTGCTTGTTCTCCACGAGCTCACGCGCGATGGAGCGGCCGACGGCACCGGCCCCGGCGATGGCGACCCTCATGACCTCACGCCCTCTCGGTTGCTCAGGAGTCGGCGGGCGGTGCGGCCGCCGCGGCCGTGACGTCGGAGACCGTGCCGGAGACCGCCGCCACGTAGACGGTGTCGTCGGCCTGTACGGCCGTCTCCCGGGTGGGCAGCACGCCGCTGCCGAACCGGACGAGGAAGGCGACCCGCGAGCCGGTCGCCTCCTCCAGCTCGCGGATCGGGCGGCCCACCCAGTCCTCGTGCAGCGGCAGGGGCAGGATCGCGACGGTCCCGGCGGGCTCGCGCCAGGCCGTCGCGACGCCGTCGGGCAGGACCATCCGCATGAACCGGTCCGTGGTCCACGGCACGGTGGCCACGGTCGGGATGCCGAGCCGCTCGTAGACCGCGGCGCGCTTGGCGTCGTAGATCCGCGCGACGACCCGCTCCACGCCGAAGGTCTCGCGGGCGACCCGGGCGGACAGGATGTTGGAGTTGTCACCGGAGGAGACCGCGGCGAACGCGTCGGCCTTCTCGATCCCGGCCTCGATCAGCACCTCGCGGTGGAACCCGAACCCCACCACCTGGCGGCCGCGGAAGTCGCTCCCGAGCCGGCGGAAGGCCTGCACGTCCCGGTCGATGACGGCGACCTCGTGACCGAGGCGTTCGAGCCCGGCGGCGAGGGACGCGCCGACGCGGCCGCATCCCATGATCACGACGTACATCGGATGGGCCCTCCCGGGCTCGCTCGGCCACACGTGGCGACGGGCCGCGGCCCCCGGCGACCGGGAGGCGGGCTCGTCGTCGGCGCACGCTATCGCGTCGGTCCGCCGTCGAGAGCATAGGCTTCCGACGTGTCCAAGCTCGGCGTCGCCGTCAAGCGCATCCTGGTCGGCCGCCCCCAACGCAGCGACCGTCTGCACAGCACGCTGCTGCCCAAGCGGATCGCGCTGCCGGTCTTCGCCTCCGATGCCATGTCCTCGGTCGCCTACGCGCCCGAGGAGATCTTCCTGACCCTGTCCGTGGCCGGGGTCACCTCGTACGCGCTGTCCCCGTGGATCGGCCTCGCGGTCGTCGTCGTGCTGCTCACGGTGGTCACCAGCTACCGGCAGAACGTGCACGCCTACCCGTCCGGCGGCGGCGACTACGAGGTGGCCACGGTCAACCTCGGCCGCAAGGCCGGGCTCACCGTGGCGAGCGCCCTGCTCGTCGACTACACGCTCACCGTCGCGGTGTCGATCTCGGCGGCGGCGGCGAACGTCGGTGCGCTGATCCCGTTCGTGGCCGAGCACAAGGTGCTGTTCGCCGTGCTCGCCATCGTCGTGCTCACCGCGATCAACCTGCGCGGCATCCGGGAGGCCGGGGCGGCGTTCGCCGTGCCGGTCTACCTGTTCATGATCGGCATCGGGACGATGATCCTCTGGGGGCTGACCCGGGTGCTGATCCTGGGCCAGGACGTCGTGACCGCCAGCACGAACCTGCACCTCGTCGCGGAGGGCGACACCTTCACCGGCCTGGCGCTGGTGCTGCTGATCCTGCGCTCGTTCACCCAGGGTGCGGCCGCGCTGACCGGTGTCGAGGCGATCTCCAACGGCGTGCCGGCCTTCCGCAAGCCGAAGTCGAGGAACGCCGCCACCACCCTGCTGATGCTCGGCCTCATCTCGGTGACGATGTTCATGGGCCTCATCGCCCTGGGCCGGCTCACCGGGGTGAAGATCGCGGAGGACCCGGCGTCCCAGTTCCCCGACGCCCCCGCCGGCTACCAGCAGCAGACGATGGTCGCCCAGCTCGCCGACGCCGTGTTCTCCGGCTTCCGGCCCGGCTTCTTCTTCGTCGTGATCATGACGGCGCTGATCCTGGCGCTGGCCGCGAACACGGCGTTCAACGGCTTCCCGGTGCTCGGCTCGATCCTGTCGCAGGACCGCTTCCTGCCCCGGCAGCTGCACACCCGCGGCGACCGGCTCGCCTTCTCCAACGGCATCCTGATCCTCGCGGCCTTCGCGGTCGTGCTGGTGATCGGCTTCCAGGCGGAGGTCACCCGGCTGATCCCGCTGTACACCGTCGGCGTGTTCGTGTCGTTCACGCTGAGCCAGGCCGGCATGGTCCGGCACTGGAACCGCGAGCTCGCCTCCACCACGGAGCCGCGCGAACGGGCCCGGATGCGCCGCTCGCAGACGATCAACGGCTTCGGCGGGATCATGACCGGGCTGGTGCTGCTCACCGTCCTGATCACGAAGTTCACCCTGGGCGCGTGGATCACGATCGTGGCCATGGCCGGCTTCTTCGTGCTCATGGTCGCGATCCAGAAGCACTACGACCGGGTGTCGGCCGAGCTGGTGGCGGGCGAGTCGGACACGGTGATGCCCTCGCGCAACCACGCCGTGGTGCTGGTGTCGACCCTGCACAAGCCCACCCTGCGGGCCCTGTCGTACGCCCGCGCGACGCGGCCGGACGTGCTGGAGGCCGTGACCGTCAACGTCGACGACGCGGACACCAAGAAGCTGGTGGCGGACTGGGGGAAGCGGAAGATCCCGGTGAAGCTGAAGGTCGTCGAGTCGCCGTACCGCGAGATCACCCGGCCGGTGCTCGACTACGTCAAGCGCATCCGCTCGGACAACCCGCGCGACGTCGTCACGGTGTACATCCCCGAGTACGTCGTGGGGCACTGGTGGGAGCAGCTGCTGCACAACCAGTCCGCGCTGCGGCTGAAGAGCCGGCTGCTGTTCCAACCGGGCGTGATGGTCACGAGCGTGCCGTGGCAGCTGGCCTCCTCGGCCGCCGCGCAGCCGCTCTCGCCGCACTTCGCGCCGGGCGCCTCGCGCCGCGGCTACCCGTCCATGGAGCAGCTGCCCGGCGAGCAGACGCCGAGCGCCACCGCCACCCGCAGCACCGGCACCCGCAGCACCCCCGGCCGCACGGACACGACCTCGAGGAAGGACAGCGGTGACCCGGTCCGCTGATTCCCTATCGGCGTTGCGGTGTCAAGCCGGG
>NZ_JBHSQK010000078.1:2020-4952 GCF_042658055.1 Pseudonocardia lutea | reverse complement strand
GCCGGGCGGACCGGGCACCGGTCCCGCGCGGCCCGGGACGGTCGGCCGCACCGGCGGCACGGAGCGGGCCGGGGGAGCGGTCCGCGGACGGGGGTGCTGCGGCGGCGGGCCCTGTCGGCCCGCGCGCGGCGCCGGTCCGTGACCTCCTCCGGGCACTCGCTCGTCCTTCCCGTCGTCCGCCGTCCGTTCCCGGCCCGGTGGCCGTGCGGGACGGGCGGCCGGGCCGGCCTCGGCCGTGCGGAGCACCCGCCGAGACCGTTCGGGTCCGCGCGACCGTCTGGGAGGACAACGGAGCAGCCCGGGGGCACGGTGCGGCCGGAGATCGAACTCACCCGAATGACGGCATCCCGACCGCGTGTCGACGGGCGCAGCCGCGACTATGTGTGACGATCCGGCACCGGGACTGGGCCGGACGGATGTGAGCGAGGTGGCGGGGGAGATCCGCGGGCAGCGACGCGCGAGGATCTCGGGGGATCGACGGCGATCACGGGAGCGAGGGAGCTCGGATGGGGCGTACCGGCACGGTGGCGGGGATCATGGGCGTTCTGGCGGCGGCGGGTGCCCGGCGGCCGGTGCTGCGGCGCTGGCCGGCGTCGGTGGCCCAGATGGCGACCTGCACGCCGGCGTCGGAGATGCCGGTGGCGGACGCCCTGGCGCACGCCGCGCTGGCGGCGGGCGGGGTGGCGGAGCTGGTCCGCGGCAGGCGTGACACCCGGTCGGTCGCCTCCGCGCTCGCCACCGTGGGCATCAACGCGGCCGCGGCGGCGGCGCTGGCCGGGCTCGCGACCGACGCCCGCCGCTCGGCCGTCGTCCTGCAGGAGGCGCTGGCCCCGCTCGGCGTCACGGGGCTGGACCGGCCGATCCCCGGCGCCCTCCGGCGGGTGCGCGAGTGGCGGCAGGGCGCGGGCCGGTACGTCGTCGCGCGGGACGTGGCCTACGGCCCCGAGCCCGAGCACCGGCTCGACGTCTGGGCGCGCCGTGACCTGCACCTGCTGCGCGACGGCGGGCCGGCCCCGGTCCTGCTGCAGGTGCACGGCGGGGCCTGGACGCTCGGCTCGCGCACCAAGGAGGCAGTGCCGCTGATGGCCCACCTCGCGTCCCGCGGCTGGGTGTGTGTGACGGTCGACTACCGGCTCGCGCCCGCGGCGCGGTGGCCCGCGATGATCCTCGACGTCAAGCGGGCGCTGGCCTGGATCCGCGACCACGTCGCCGGGTTCGGCGGCGATCCGGGGTTCGTGGCGGTGACCGGCGGGTCCGCCGGCGGGCACCTGGCCGCGCTCACGGCGTTGACCCCGAACGACCCCGCCTACCAGCCGGGGTTCGAGGAGGCGGACACCTCCGTGCAGGCCGCCGTGCCCTTCTACGGCGTGCACGACTTCACGGTCGACGACCAGGGCCTGTGGAACCTGCTCGAGGGCAAGGTCATCGGGACCACCTACGCCGCCGACGAGGCCACCTACCGCGCGGCCTCCCCGGTGCACCGCGCCGGTCCCGGGGCGCCGCCCTTCCTGGTGGTGCACGGGGACACGGACACGGTGGCGGGCGTGGGGCAGTCGCGGCGGCTGGTCGCGCGGCTGCGTGCGGTGTCCCGGGAGCCCGTCTGCTACGCCGAGCTGCCGCACGCCCAGCACGGCTTCGACGGCCTGCCGACCGCCCGCACCGCGTACACGGTCCGGGCCGTGCACCGCTTCCTCACCGCGGTGCACACCAGGGCGGCGGCGCCGGCGGGGTAGCCGCGATCAGGGCGTGAGCAGGGCCGCCATCCGCTCGCGCAGCAGGGTGGCGGCCGAGTAGGGCCGGACCATGACCGTCAGCTCGGCGAGGCCGTCGGCTCCCTCGCGCAGGATGTCGACGCCCTCGAGCTCCCGATCGCCCACCCGGGCGCGGAAGACCAGCACGTGCCCGGCCTCGCCGGTGAACTCGTCCGTGTAGCGGAAGTCCTCGAACACCTGCACGACCGCCCGCAGGATCGCCCGCAGCGCCTCCCGCCCCTCGTACGGCCGATGGACGATCGGGGAGTGGAACACCGCGTCCGCGGTGAACAGGTCGGTGGCCGCGTCGGCGTCGCCGCGCTCGACGGCGGCCCGGAAGGCTGCTGCGCTCACCCACCCATCCGACCACTCCGGACCGGGACGGCGCCAGCAGGCGGCGGGCCGGCCGCGCCGCCGGCTGCTGACCCGCGACTTCCCGCCGAGGAGTGGCGAGCCGCACTGCGCGGACTCCACCGCACGGCGCAGTGGAGAGCCCGCCGACGGCAGCTCGAAGATCGGCCGGACAGGTGGCCGACGCCAGTTTCCTCAGGGTGTGAGAGAGTTTCGCGTGCCCGTTCCGGACAGTGTGCTCGACACCCTGGGAAAATTGCCCGGGGTGTCGTACGCCTGTGTTCTGGAGCGTGATTCACGGGCCATTCTGGCAGTTGCCGGAAACGACGATTCCGTGCCCGCGACCGAGGAGATCGTCGAGGCGTTCGAGGCCGCGACGGGCGCCGGCGGTCCGCGCGGCGGGGCGCTGCACACCGTCGTCGTGACCGGTGCCCGGGTCGTGCAGGTCCTCGCTCCGCTGCCGCTCGCGGACGACTCGTCCGGCGTGCTGTACCTCCGGCTGGTGCGGGCCCGCGCCACCCTCGCCTCCGTGCTCCGCGAGGTGGAGACGGCGACCCGCGGACGCACCCGGCGTCCGGCGGGGCGGGCACCGGGAGGCGTGGCCGCCATGCTCTCCGCGGGCCGGTCCGCCGCCCCCTCCGGGATCCCCGGCACGCCCTCCGGACCGCCGGCGGCCACTCCGCGGAACCGGCCGTCGCGGTCGAACGGGCGGAGCGCCGCCGCGTCGCCCGGCGTCCGGCCGAGCGCCGGGGCCCGGACCCCGCTCGCCGGAACCCTGGCCGCGCGGCGCTCCGGCGCACGGTCCACCGCGGCCAGGCCGGGCGTGCCGT
>NZ_JBHSQK010000078.1:0-1922 GCF_042658055.1 Pseudonocardia lutea | reverse complement strand
CGTCCCCGGCGGAGGGGCCGACGGCGGCGTCGGGCCGGTCCGACGGCCCGGGACCGACCAGCGTCACCGATCCGACGGAGACGAGTGCGCAGGTCGGAGCCGTACCGGCACCCCTCGGGCCCGGCGAGTCCCTCGAGGCGCGGGTGGACGCGCTCGCCCCGAGCCGGGCGCCGTTCCCGGCGGCGGAGTTCTTCGCGGCGGCGCACCGTGCGCGTCCGCCGCTGCCTCCCGGTCCCGTGCGCGGACCGGCCCGGGGGGCCGAGGGGCCGGAGAACCCGGATGCCGGCACCGCGCGGGCGGGGAGCCGGCGGGGGGTGCGGGAGGGTCCACCGCCCGAGCGCCTGTCGGGGGCTCCGGGGTCCACGCGACCCCGGCGCCCGCTCTCCTCGCCGGGACCCGCGTCGATCCCGGGCGACGAGGGCGCCTCGGCGGGCGGCGACGAATCCGCCGGGACCCCCGAGGGGGCGGCGGCGCGGAGCGACCCGGGCGCCACCGGCCCGGTCCTCCCCGGCCGAGGGCACCCGGGCCGCGCGGTGGCCGGCGACGGGGACCCCGTCCCTGTCGCACGGGAGCTGCCCCGGCGCCGCGGCGACACCGTGATCCCGCCCCCGCGCGAGCCCGACGACACCGCGCAGGGGCGGCGGTGGACCACCGACGTGCCCACCCTGCGCCGGTTGGCCGACGGGCTGCGGAGGCGGTTGCGCTGATTCCCGGCCCCCGCACGCCCGAACCGCACCGCGCCCGCGTGTGCGCCGTTTCCCGTCCGCGCCCGGAATCGACCCCCCCGGTGCCCGCCGCAACGATTCCGGGTTACCCTTCAGGTTCCCCGTCCCACCTTTTCGAGACCGCCGGAAACCGTTCCCCCGCTGCCGGTGGTCGGAGGCACAGAATGAGCTCCATCGAGCATTCCCTGGACATGGCCGCCAACATCAAGGGCGCCTTCGCCGTCGCCGTGGTCGACTACGAGAGCGGCATGATGCTCGGCTCCCGCGGCGGCAGCGCCGAGTTCGACCTCGAGGTCGCGGCCCCCGGCAACAGCGACGTCGTCCGCACCAAGGTCGAGGTCACCCAGAAGCTCGGCCTGCGCGAGCAGATCGAGGACATCCTGATCACGCTGGACAACCAGTACCACCTGATCCGCCTGATCCGCGGCCTGCCGGACGAGAAGCTGTTCTTCTACCTGGTGCTCAACCGCGCGCAGGCCAACCTGGCCATGGCGCGGCGCGACCTGAAGGTCATCGAGCAGGAGTTCTACATGTCGCACCCGAACGCCGGCGCCCGCGCGCCGCAGGGCGACAACCAGTACTTCCAGGCCAACGCCCACCGCTGATCGCGCTCCGCGACGACCCCGCTACAAATTCAGGTGTGCTGAGCATCCCCGGCAGTCCCGGAGTCCTGCGCGTCGCGGCGAAGGAGGTCCTTCGCCAGCCGAGCGTGCTGGCCTGCGCGCTCGTCGACGTCGAGAGCGGGTTGACGCTCGACGCCGAGACCGCGGACCGCGCCCGGCTGGAGACGGAGGCGGTGGCCGCCGCGCAGGCCGAGGTCATCCGCGCCGCCCAGGCGCTGGCCCAGGTCGTGCGCGGCGCGCCGACCGAGGTCGTCGTGCGGCAGGGGTCCGCGGTGCTGCACCTGATCCGGCTGCTGCCGGACCCGCTGGGCCCCGGCCTGGTGCTCTCGGTGCTGGTGGTGACGCCCGAGCGCAACCTGCGCAAGGTCCGTCGCGTGCTGGACCGGATCGACCCCGCGGCCCTCGTGCCGCGCCGTCCGCCGNCCGCCCCGTCCGCGGGCCGCGGCGCCCGTGGCGGCACCGGCCGCGCAGCCCGCGCCGGCCGCCCCGGCCGGGTCCGAGGCGACCCCGACGCACCCCTCGTTCGAGGACGCCGTCGGCGGCGCCGGTGGCGGACCGGCCGGACCGGGCGGTG
>NZ_JBHSQK010000077.1:0-30420 GCF_042658055.1 Pseudonocardia lutea | reverse complement strand
AGCAGGCGGAGGCGGCGCAGCAGGCGGAGGCGGCGCAGCTGGCGGCCCGGCCGCTCCAGGCGGTGCCGCCGACGGCGACGGTGGTGGAGGCGACACGGCTCTGGCCGCTCCGCCCGGCACGACCTCCGAGCCGCCGCCCGGCCCCCCGCCGCTCGCCGGTCCGGGTGGTGGCGGACCGCGCCGGCCGGTGCGGATCCTCCTCGCCGTCGCCGCCGTCGTGGTGGTGCTGGTCGCCGCGGGGGTCGGCGTGTTCCTGTTCCGCGGGGGTGCCCCGTGGTCGTCCGGCCCCGCGGCCCCAGGCGGCGGCGCCGGAAACGCGGCGGCGAGCATGGCGAACCCCACCGTCTCCGGGACCACCCCGGTCGGGAAGAACCCGCAGGACGTGCTCCTGTCGCCCGACGGCCGCACCGCCTACGTCATGAACACCGGCTCCAACTCGATCTCGGTGATCGACACGGGCACGATGGGGATCACCGCGACCGTCCCCGTGCCCAACGGGCCGCCGCAGTTCGCCAGCATCAGCCCGGACGGCGTGCGCCTGTACGTGAGCGTCTACAACCCCGCCACCAACGCCGCCAACGCGGTGAACGCCGTCGACGTGATCGACACGTCGTCGCACGCGGTCACGCACACCATCCCGGTCGGCCTGCACCCCTACGCCTCCGCGGTCTCCCCGGACGGCAACACCATCCTGGTGCCGAACCACGACTCCGCGGACATCTCGGTGATCGACTGGAGGACCAAGTCGGTGGTCAAGCGGATCCCGGTGAAGCCCAATCCGCACTTCGTCGCCTTCACCGCGGACGGCTCGAAGGCGTTCGTCGCCGACCACGAGTCGAACGTCGTCTCGGTGCTCGACGGGCACACGTTCGCCGTCACCGCCGTGATCCCGGTCGGCCGCAGCCCGCACAGCCTGGCCGTGTCGCCCGACCAGACCACCGTCTACGTCGTCGACTACGACCAGAACGACGTCTCCGTCATCGACATCGCGAGCGACCGGGTCACCGGCACGATCCCGGTCGGGGCGAACCCGCAGAGCGTCGTCTTCGCCCCCGACGGCAGGCACGCCTACGTCGCCGACAACGCGGCGAACACCGTCTCGGTCATCGACACGGGCACCCGCGCGGTCGTGTCCACGGTGCAGGTCGGGCGCAGCCCCACGACGATCGCCGTGGCGCCCGACGGGCGCACCGCCTACGTCACGAACTTCGACGACAACACGCTCTCGGTCCTCCGGACCGCCTGATCCGGGAGGGTGAGGCCCGGCAGCACCTCGGCACCGAGGCGGGCGACGTTCTCGCGGGTCCGGGCCGGGTCACCGGTGGTCTCGACCATCAGCGCGAGGGACCGGGCGCCCGTGTGGCGGAGGGTCCGGTCGAGCCGGGCGCGGCAGAGCCCGGGATCGCCCACCGGGTGGAGGCGGCAGAGCAGGTCCGTGTACTCGTCGGCGTCCCGCGGCCTGCGGGGCGCGCCGTCGTGGCGGACGTAGCCCGCGAGCCCCGGCCGCAACCAGCGCGGGAGCGCCGAGCGCACCGCGGCCCGCGCCCCGGCGGTCGTGTCGCCGACGTGCGCGAGGTGGGTGCTCACGTGGGTGACGTCCGGTCCGCCCCGGGCCCGGTAGGTGCGCACGAACCGGGCCTTCTCCGCGTCGTCGGCGTGCATCCCGAGCAGCATCGGCAGCCCCCGCGCGGCGGCGAGCCCGATCCCCGTGTCGGAGGTGACGGCCAGCAGCGGGTCCACGCCCGCGCGAGGCCCCGGCACCACCGGCACCTCGCGGAACCGGAACAGCGGCCCGTCGCCGCGCACCCGGGGCCCGGCCAGGGCCGCCAGCAGCAGGTCCAGCGACTCCGCGAACCCGCCCTCGAGCCGCTCCGGCCCGGTGCCGAAGACCTCGAGGTCCACCCACGGCCCGCCGCGGCCCACGCCGAGCCGGAACCGGCCGCCGGACACCTGGTCGAGCAGCAGTGCCTGCTCCGCGAGCGCGACCGGGTGCTGCACGGACAGCACGCTCACCGCGGTGCCGACCGTGACCCGTGAGGTCGCGCCCAGTACGTACCCGGCCAGCGTCACGGCCGAGGGGCACAGCCCGTAGCTCATGAAGTGGTGCTCGGCGAGCCACACCGCGTCGAACCCGGCCTCCTCGGCCGCGACGGCCGCCGCGACCGTCCCCTCCAGCACCTCGCCCGCCGACCGCCCCGGGAAGCCCGGGGCGAGCAGGAACACCCCGACCCGGGGCCGCGCGCCGATCATGTCCCGGACCGTAGCGACGGTGAGCGGGCACACGGCCGCCGGCACGTGACCGCAAGTTCTACCAGGTGTAGAACTGAGTCGAGCCTCTACAAGTCGTAGAAGTTCGGGAGGAGCCTCCGCCATGGCGCTCGACCTGGCCCGTTGGCAGTTCGGGATCACGACGATCTACCACTTCCTGTTCGTCCCGCTGACGATCGGGCTGTCCGTGATCGTGGCGTCCCTGCAGACCGCGTGGCACCGCACGGGGCGCACCGAGTACCTGCGGGCGACGAAGTTCTTCGGCAAGCTCTTCCTGATCAACTTCGCCATGGGCGTGGTGACCGGGATCGTCCAGGAGTTCCAGTTCGGGATGAACTGGAGCGCGTACTCGACCTTCGTCGGCGACGTCTTCGGGGCGCCGCTGGCCATGGAGGCGCTGCTCGCCTTCTTCCTCGAGTCGACCTTCATCGGCCTGTGGATCTTCGGCTGGGACAAGCTCCCCCGGCGCGTCCACCTGGCCTGCATCTGGGCCGCCGCCGTCGGCACCAACCTCTCGGCCTACTTCATCCTCGCTGCCAACGCCTGGATGCGGCACCCGGTCGGCTACGAGGTCGACCCGGTGACGGGGCGGGCGCGGCTCACCGACATCGTGGCCGTGCTGACCAACGACCAGGCCTGGTCGACCTACCTGCACGTCGTCGCGGCCGCGTTCGTGGCGGCGGGCCTGTTCGTCGCGGCCGTGAGCGCGTACAAGCTGTGGCGGAATCGTGAGCCGCGCGAGCACGAGCTGTTCCGCAAGAGCATGCGCGCGGGCTTCGTGGTCACCGCGGTCGCCGGCGCGCTGGTCGCGCTCTCGGGCGACCACCAGGCCAAGCTCATGGCGCAGTACGAGCCGATGAAGCTCGCCGGCGCCGAGGCCCTGTGGGACGACGAGCACGGCGCGGGCTTCTCGCTCTTCGCCGTCGGCGACATCCAGGACGGCCGCAACCACGTCAACGTGCAGGTCCCCGGCGTGCTGGCCTTCCTCGCCACCGGCAGCGTCGAGGGCGACGTCCAGGGCATCAACGACATCCAGGCCCGCTACGAGCAGGTCTTCGGCCCCGGCGACTACCGCCCGAACATCGGCGTCCTCTACTGGGCGTTCCGGTTGATGATGGGCCTCGGCATGGCCGGCGTGGCGGTCTCGGTCGTCGGGCTGTGGCTGACGCGCAAGGGCCGGCTGTTCCCCTACCGCTGGCAGTACCCGTTCGTCATCGCCGCGCTCCCGGCGGCGCTCGTGGCCACCGTCTTCGGCTGGGTGCTCACCGAGATGGGCCGCCAGCCGTGGACGGTCGTGGGTGAGCTGCTCACGGCGCACAGCGTGAGCCCCGGGGTCAGCCCGACCGAGGTCGCGGTCTCGCTGAGCGCGTTCACCGCGATCTACCTGGTCCTCGCGGTCGTGGAGGCCGGGCTGCTGTTCCGCTACGTCAAGGCCGGGCCCGCCGCCGTCATGCCCTATCCCGAGGACGACGCCGCCGAGCCCGACACGACCGACGACCGCGTCCCGGCCTTCGTCTACTAGGAGCCGACGATGGATCTCCCCCTGCTCTGGTTCGTCGCGATCGCCGTGCTCTGGACCGGCTACCTGGTCCTGGAGGGCTTCGACTTCGGCGTCGGCGCGCTGCTGCCGGTGCTCTCGCGTGACGACACCGACCGCCGCGTGATGATCAACTCGATCGGCCCGGTGTGGGACGGCAACGAGGTCTGGCTGATCACCGCGATCGGCGCCACCTTCGCCGCCTTCCCGGCCTGGTACGCCTCGATGCTCAGCGGCTTCTACCTGCCGATGCTGCTGATCCTGCTGGCGCTCATCGGCCGGGGTGTGGCCTTCGAGTACCGCGGCAAGGTCGACTCGGTCCTCTGGCGGCGGCGCTGGGACGCGGTGATCGTCGCGGGCAGCACGATCCCGGCCTTCCTGTGGGGCCTGCTGTTCGCCAACCTGGTCCGCGGGCTCGCGATGGGTCCCGACCACGTCGTCACCACGAGCGTGTTCGGGCTGTTCGACGGCTACGCGGTGCTCGGCGGGCTGCTCACCCTGGGCCTGTTCCTGCTGCACGGCGCGGTGTTCCTCAGCCTGAAGACGGACGGGCCGGTCAGGCTGCGGGCCCGGGCGTTCGCGGCCTGGGCGGCCCTGGTGGTGCTGCCGCTGCTGGTCGCCTTCGCCGGCTGGACCCAGGGCCGCAGCGGTGCGCCGTGGACCCTCCCGGTGGCCGTCGCCTCGGTCGTCGCCCTCGCCCTGGGGGCCGGGCTGGTCCGGCGCGGACGCGAGGGCTGGGCCTTCACGTCCACCGCGGTGGCCGTGGGCGCGCTGGCCGTGCTGATCTTCGGATCGCTGTTCCCCGAGGTCCTGCCGTCGACGACGGACCCGGCGAACTCGCTGACGGTCGACAACGCCGCCTCGGCGCCCTACACCCTCACCGTCCTGACCTGGGTGGCGGCGGTGTTCCTGCCGCTGGTCCTGGCCTACCAGGCCTGGAGCTACTGGGTCTTCCGCAAGCGGGTCACCCGCGCCCACATCACCCCGTCGGTCCACTGAGCCGATGTCCGCACGCTCCGTCCCGGCCATGAGACCCCTCGATCCCCGCCTGCTGCGCACGGCGAGCGCCGTCCGCACTCACCTGCTCGTCGCCACCGGGTGCGGCGCGGCCCTCACCGGGCTGATCCTGCTGCAGGCGTGGCTCGTGTCCCGCGTCGTCGCCCGCGCGACCGACGGCGCGGGGCTCGAGGAGCTCGCCCTGGTGATCGCGGCCGTCGCCGCGGTCGCGGTCGCCAGGGCCGGGCTCGCGCACGGCGCCGAGGTCGCGGCGCTGCGCAGCGCGGCGAAGGCCAAGTCGCAGCTGCGGACGCGGCTGGTCCGGCACGTCACGGCGGGCGTGCCCCGCGACCGCGCCGCCGGCGAGCTGGTCACCCTGGCCACCCGCGGCCTCGACGCGCTGGACGACTACTTCGCCCGCTACCTCCCCCAGCTCGTGCTGGCCGTGATGGTGCCCGTCGCGGTGCTGGTGGTGATCGCGGGCGCGGACTGGGTCTCGGCCGTGGTCGTCGCGGTGACCCTCCCGCTGATCCCGCTGTTCATGGCGCTCGTCGGGATGCACACCCAGGCCCGGACGAACCGGCAGTGGGCGCTGTTGAACCGGCTCGGCGGGCACTTCCTCGACGTCGTCGAGGGCCTGCCCACCCTCGCCCTCTTCCGCCGGGCGAAGGCCGAGGCGGCGCTGGTGCGCGAGGTGACCGACCGGCACCGCGAGGCGACGATGGGCACGCTGCGGGTGGCGTTCCTGTCGGCGTTCGTGCTCGAGGTGCTGGCCACGCTCGCCGTCGCGCTGGTCGCCGTCGAGATCGGCTTCCGGCTGCTCTACGGCCGGCTCGACCTGGAGACCGCGCTGCTCGTGCTGATCCTCGCGCCCGAGGCGTACCTGCCGCTGCGCGAGGTCGGGGCGCGGTTCCACGCCAGCATGGAGGGCATCGCGGCCGCCCAGCAGGTGTTCACCGTGCTCGACGACCGGGCCGGCCGGGCCGGCCCCGTCGCGGCCGGCACCGGGGACGCACCGCGCGGCGACCTCCGGCTGCGCGAGGTGACGGTCCGCCACCCGGGCCGGGAGCGACCCGCGCTCGACGACCTCGACCTGACCCTGCCCGCCGGCCGGACGACCCTGGTCACCGGGCCGAGCGGCGCGGGCAAGTCCACGCTGCTCGGACTGCTGCTGCGGTTCGTCGAACCCACCAGCGGCCGGATCACCGCGGACGGGCACGACCTCGCCGCCACCGACGCGGACCGCTGGCGCCGCACGATCGCCTGGGTCCCCCAGGACCCGCACCTGTTCGACGACACCCTCGCCGGCAACATCCGCCTCGGCGAGCCCGACGCACCGATGGCGGCCGTGCACCGCGCCGCGACCCTGGCCGAGCTCGACGACGTCGTCGCCGGGCTGCCCGACGGGTTCGCCACCCGGCTCGGCGAGCGGGGCGCGCGGCTGTCGGCGGGACAGCGCCAGCGGGTCGCGCTGGCCCGGGCCTTCCTGCGCGCCGAGCGCGCGCCCGCCCCGCCCCTCGTCCTGCTCGACGAGCCGACCGCGCACCTCGACCCGGACAACGCGGCCGCGGTCCGGCGCGCCGTCGCGCGGCTGGTCGAGGGCCGGACCGCGGTGATCGTGACCCACGACCCGGCCTGGGCCGACGAGCTGCCCGCCGACGCCCGCGTGGTCCACCTGACCGCCCCGACGACCCCGGCGGCTCCGACGACCCCGCCCGTCCTCCCCGTTCCCGCCCGTCAGGAGTCGTGAGTGGCGATGAGTGCTCGAGCGACCCTCCGCACCCACGGCGTGGTGCGGATGCTGGGGCTCGCGCGACCCCGGGGCGGGCGGTTCGCCCTGGGCGTGCTGCTCGGGGCCGTGGCGACCGCGGCGGGGGTCGGGCTGCTCGCGCTCGCCGCGTGGCTGATCGCGACCGCGGCCACCCATCCGCCGGTCACCGCGCTGGGCGTGGCCGTGGTGCTCACCCGGGCGCTCGGCGTGACCCGCGGCGTGGCCCGCTACCTCGAACGCCTGGTCACCCACGACGCCGCGCTGCGCACCCTCGCCGACGCGCGCGACCGCGTCTACGCCCGGCTCGCGGCCACCGAACCGGTCCGTCGGTTCCGCTCCGGCGACCTGGTCTCGCGGCTGGTCAGCGACACCGACGCCACGCAGGACCTGCTGGTCCGCGGGCTGACCCCACCGCTGTCGGCGCTGCTGGTCGGCGGCGGGGCGGTCGCGCTGTCGACCGCGCTGCTCACCGAGGGCGGGCTGCCGACCGCCTCCGGCCCGCTGCTCGACGGGCTGGCCGTGCTGCTGCTCGCCACGCGCGCCGGTCGCGGGCCCGGCCGCCGCGCCACGGCGGCCCGCGCCGAGCTCTCGACCGCCCTGGTCGACGCCCTGCAGGGTGCGCCCGACCTCGTCGCCTACGGGGCGATGGACCGCGCCGTCGCACGGGTCGAGGCGGCCGACGCCGAGCTCACCCGCACGGCCCGCCGCGACGCGACGCTGCTCGGCCTCGGCACCGGCGACGTCGCGCTGCTCGCCGGCCTGACGCTCTGGGGCTCGCTGCTGCTCGGCGTCGCGGCGGTGTCGGCGGGGCGGCTCGACCCGATCCCGCTGGCCGTCCTCGTGCTGACCGCGCTGGTCGCGTTCGAGATCGTGGCGCCGCTGCCCGCGGCGGCCGCCCGGCTGGGTGCGGTGCAGGCCAGCGGCGACCGGCTCTTCGACGTCCTGGACACCCCGCCGCAGGTCCGCCCGGCGTCGGCCGAGCCGGTCCCCCCCGGGCCCGCCGACCTGCGGATCCGCGGCCTCCGCGCCCGCTACCGGGACCGGGGCACGGCCGGTCCCCCCGTGCTCGACGGGCTCGACCTCGACGTACCCGCGGGGGCGCACGTCGCCGTGGTCGGGCCGAGCGGGGCGGGCAAGAGCACGCTCGCCGCGGTCCTCTTCCGCTTCCACGACGCCGAGGTCGGCTCGGTCCGGCTCGGCGCGACCGAGCTGCTGGAGCGCTCCCCCGACGCCGTGCGCGCCGTGGTGAGCGGCGTCCCGCAGGACCCGCACGTCTTCGACAGCACGGTGCGGGAGAACCTGCGGCTGGCCCGGCCGGCCGCGACGGACGCCGAGCTGCGGACCGTCCTGGCCCGCGTGCGCCTCGACCTCGACCTCGACGACCCCGTGGGCGTCCGCGGCAGCCGGCTCTCCGGCGGCATGCGGCAGCGGCTCGCCCTGGCCCGCGCGCTGCTCACCGACCCCGCGGTCCTCGTGCTCGACGAGCCCACCGCGCACCTCGACCCCGCCACCCGGGACGCCGTGCTCGACGACCTGCTCGACGCAGCCGAAGGCCGCGCCACCCTGCTGATCACCCACGACCTGGCCGGGCTCGGGCGGATGGACCACGTGTACGTCGTCCGGGAGGGGCGGGTGACCGAGCACGGCACCCCCGCGGAGCTGCGGGACGCCGGCGGGTGGTTCGCGGGCCGGCCTGCTCTCAGCCGGTCCACAGCCGAGCGCTGACACCCTCCACGCCGTGCGTCCCCGCCGATCCCTCCGCCCCGAGATCGCCCGTTCCCGGCCCCGTGGTACCCGGTCCTTCGGGGCCCGGTCCTCTCGGGCCCGGTCCTTCCGCGCCCGGTCCGCCACCGCCGTCGCGGCCCTCGCCGTCGGCCTGCTCGCGCTGACCGGCTGCTCGACGGCGACCCCGCCCGCGACCGGTGCGGCCACCGACCGGTCCGCCGCCGGCCTCGACCTCGGGCGGGGCTGGGACTGGACGCCCCAGGGCGCCCCGCTCGACCTCGGGGTGACGCACACCCAGGACAGCCTGGACGACCACGACCCGGCGGAGGCGAACGCCCGTGGCGAGGCGATCCTGCGGGACTCCGGGGTGTGGCAGAACGTGCACCTCATGGGCTTCGGCACGCTCAGCCCGGAGCCCGCGCCCGGCCAGTACGACTGGGCGACGCTCGACGAGCGCATGGAGCTGGTGCAGCGGACCGGGGCCCGCACCGTCCTCACCGCCTGCTGCGCCCCGGACTGGATGAAGGGCGGCGTGCCCGGGCGGACCGACTGGACCCGGCTCGAGGCCGCCCCGCTGCCGCAGGACTTCCCGGCCTACGCCGCCCTCGTGGCGCGGACCGTGCAGCGCTACCCGCAGATCGAGCGGGTCGTGGTGTGGAACGAGCTCAAGGGCTTCTTCGACATGACGAAGAACCGCTGGGACCACGAGGGCTACACCGCCCTCTACAACGCCGTGTACACGGCGGTGAAGGCGGTCCGGCCGGACGTGCAGGTCGGCGGCCCGTACCCGGTCATGATCAGCCTGCCGAAGGACGACCCGAACGCGTCGGACACCGTCACGGGCAGCTGGGGCGCGATCGACCGGCGGATCCTCGACGCGCTCGGGTACTGGGACGCGAACAAGGTCGGCGCGGACTTCCTGGCCGTCGACGGCGGGACGGCGCAGCGGGGCGGCACGATCAGCGGCCGGCTCGACGACGCGGCCACCAAGTTCTCCGACGTGACCCGCTACCTGCGCACGACGAGCACGCTGCCGATCTGGTGGACCGAGTTCTACTCCGAGGTGCCCGACGGCATGACCGGCGCGGCGGACAGCCAGGCCAGCGCCGCGTCCACGCTCGCCTCGGTGGCCGCGTTCGCCCGGTCCGGCGTCTCCGTCGCGCTCCTGTGGGGCCCGCAGGGCAGCTCGCTGGAGTACTCGGCGCTCTGGACGGACGCCACCGAGCCGGCCGGCGGTCGGCCCACCCCGCTCACGCAGGCCTGGCAGTGGCTCGTCCCGCGGCTCGCGCAGGGGACCGTGGAGCTCGGGACCGCGCAGGACGCCCCGCTGATCGCCTTCCGGGCACCCGACGGCAGCGCGGTCGTCGTGAACGTCTCCGACGAGGAGGTGCCGGTCGACGGGCAGCAGCCGCTGGCCCCGTACGCGATCGGGATCCGCAACGCCCCGACGGCCTGACGGCGCGCTCTGCGGCCGCCGGTCCCGCGGCGGCCGCGGACCCGGTCGGCGCAGCCGGCGGCCCGGACCGAGGGGCGCCGTCCGCAGGACCGGCGCCCCCGTCGGGCCGGCCGACGCGTCAGGCCTTCGGGCCACCCGCGACGTAGATGACCTGGCCGGAGACGAAGCTCGAGCGCTCGTCGACGAAGAAGGACACGGTCTGCGCGATGTCCTCGACCTGGCCGGCGCGCTGGACCGGGATCTCCTTGGCGCGGGCCGCCTTGAACTCCTCCCAGTCCACGCCGAGCCGCTCGGCGGTGGCCTTGGTCATCTCGCTGGCGATGAACCCCGGGGCGATGCAGTTGACGGTCACGCCGAACTTGCCCAGCTCGATCGCGAGGGTCTTGGTGAAGCCCTGCAGGCCGGCCTTCGCGGTCGAGTAGTTGGCCTGGCCGCGGTTGCCCAGGGCCGAGGTCGAGGACAGGTTGACGATACGGCCCCAGCCGGCGTCGACCATGTGCTTCTGCACGGCCCTGGCCATGAGGAACGAGCCCTTGAGGTGCACGCCCATCACCGAGTCCCAGTCCTGCTCGCTCATCTTGAACAGCAGGTTGTCCCGGGTGATGCCGGCGTTGTTGATCAGTACGGTCGGCGCGCCGAGCTCCTCGGCGACCCGCTCCACGGCGGCCTCGACGGCCGCGGCGTCCGACACGTCGGCACCCACGGCGATGGCCGTGCCGCCGGCGGAGACGATGGCGTCGACGGTGGTCTTCGCGGCCGACTCCTCGAGGTCGATCACCGCGACCTTGAACCCGTCCTGGGCCAGGCGCTGTGCGGTGGCCGCACCGATCCCCCGCGCCGCTCCCGTGACGATCGCGACGCGCTGCTGGGACTCCGCCATGTCTTCGTCTCCTTCGACTTCGCTCTTCGCTGCGACCCACCGGTCGTGAACGACCGATCGTTTCGCCCCGATCCTCGCACCGGGGACCCGGCCCGACGCAACCCGCTGTCGCCCGCGCCACGTCCGGATCCGTCCCGCGAGTTGGTGCGACTGCATTAAGGTCCCGCCCATGACGGTACTGCAGCGTTTCTCGCTCGAGGGCAAGGTGGCCATCGTGACGGGCGCGTCGTCCGGGCTCGGCGTCGCGTTCGCGAAGGCGCTGGCGGAGGCGGGTGCCGACGTCGTGCTGGGCGCGCGCCGCGCCGACCGCCTCGACGGCACCCGGAAGATGGTCGAGGAGCTCGACCGCCGCGCCCTGGCGGTGACCACCGACGTCGCCCGGCAGCCGGACTGCCAGAACCTCGTCGACACGGCGATGGCCGAGTTCGGCCGGGTGGACGTGCTGGTCAACAACGCCGGCATCGGCACCGCCGTCCCGGCCACGCGGGAGACGGTCGAGGAGTTCACGCAGGTCATCGACGTGAACCTGAACGGCTGCTACTGGATGGCGCAGGCCTGCGGGCGGGTCATGCAGCCGGGCAGCAGCATCGTCAACATCTCCAGCATCCTCGGCCTCACCACCGCGAACCTGCCGCAGGCCGCGTACGCGGCCAGCAAGGCGGGGCTGATCGGCCTCACCCGCGACCTCGCGCAGCAGTGGGGCGGGCGCAAGGGCATCCGCGTCAACGCGCTGGCCCCCGGCTTCTTCGAGTCGGAGATGACGGACCAGTACAAGCCCGGCTACCTCGACTCGATGATGGCCCGCGTGCCGCTGGGCCGGAAGGGCGACCCGGAGGAGCTGGCCGCCGCGCTGGTCTTCCTCGCCGGCGACGCCGGCGGGTACGTCACCGGGCAGACCATCGCCGTCGACGGCGGCATCACGATCACCTGACCGGCTACGGTCCCCCCGTGAGCGACCCCGCGAAGAGCCCTGTGAAGATCGGGAACGTCCTGTACCCCGTGGCCGACGTCGACGCCGCCGTGCGGTTCTACGCCGACACCTTCGGCCTGCCCACGAAGTTCGTCGACGGCGACCGCTACGCCGCCCTCGACGCCGGCGGGACCACGCTGGCCCTGGCCGGCCCGGCCGAGGACGTCACCGGCGGGGTGCCGGCGGCGTCGTTCAAGGTGCCGGACGTGGCCGCCGCCCTCGCCGCCCTCGTGCAGGGCGGCGGGTCCCTGGTCCGCGAGCCCGAGCAGGGCCCGCACGAGGTCCGGGCCGTGGCCCGCGACCCGTGGGGCAACACCGTGGTGGTCTACGGGCCCCGCTGAGCGGAGCTTGCGGAGCGAACCTCGGCGCCGAGCGGAGCTTGCGGAGCGAACCTCGGCGCTGAGCGGAGCTCGCGGAGCGAACCTCGGCGCCGAGCGGAGCTCGCGGAGCGGACATCGGCGCCGAGGATCAGTCGAGGAGGACGGTCCGGAGGTCGAGCCGGCGCAGCACGCGGTCGGCGGCCTCCGGGTCGATCCCCGGCTCGCGCCGTGCCGCCAGCACCTCGGCGCGGGCGGCGGCCAGCGCGTCGGCCTCGATGGTCCGCAGCGTCTCCCGGCGGTCGCGGATGGCGCGTAGGCGCTGGCGCTCGTCCTCGGACAGCGACTCGCCGGAGAGCACCGCGTCGAGCCGGCTCATCCGCTGCCGGATGGCGGCCTCGACCTCCTCGGGCAGCCCGTCGCTGCGGTCGGCCTCGCCGATCCGCGCGGCCATCCGGTTCAGCGCGGCCCGCTGCGCCCGGCGGGTCACGATCTTCTCGGCGCGCTCCTCGGCGTCCGCCCGCTCGGCCACGCCCAGGGCCCCGACCAGCGCGGGCAGGGTGAAGCCGGGCAGCAGCAGGGTCACCAGCAGCACCGACACGGCGATCAGGGTGAGCTCCGCGCGGGCCGGGAAGGGCGCCCCGGACGCGACGGTGGCGGGCAGCGAGAGCGCCAGCGCGAGGGTCGCGAGCCCGCGCATCCCGCACCAGGCGAGCACCACGGCCTCGCGGCCCGTGCGCGGTGCGGCGGAGGCGTCGGCCGAGCGGCGCAGGGCCAGCCACGCGGCCGTCATCCACAGCATCCGGATCCCGACGACCAGGAGGCAGATCAACCCCGCGTGGCCCAGCATCCGCGGCAGGTCCGCGCCCACGTCCTCGACGACTCCCCGCAGGTCCAGCCCGATCAGCCCGAACGCGACGCCGGTGACCAGCAGCTCCACGACGTCCCAGAACGAGCGCTGGACCAGGCGCTCGGCGGCCTCGTCGGCGTCGCCGAGCCGGCGCAGCTGCAGCGCGACCACCACGACCGCGACCACGCCCGACGCGTGCAGCTCCTCCGCGGCGAGGTAGACCGCGAAGGGCAGCACCAGCGTGAGCGCGCTGCGGCCGATCGTGTCCGTGACCCGGGCCAGGACCATCCGGGCCAGCCACGCCACCACGAGCCCGATGAGCACGGCCGCGACCGCGCCGACCAGGAAGGACAGCGCGAGGCCGGCGAAGGACAGCTCGTCGCCGCGCACGGTGGCCAGCACCGCGGCCTGGAACACGACGAGCGCCGTCGCGTCGTTGAACAGGCCCTCGCTCTGCAGCACCGCGAGCAGCCGGCGCGGGATGCGCACCGGGCCCGCGACGGCCTCCACCGCGACCGGGTCCGGCGGGGCGACCATCGCGCCGAGGGCCACCGCGGCGGTGAGCGAGATCCCGGGGATCAGCAGCACGGCCAGTCCGCTCACCGCCACGATGGTGACCACGACGAGCGCGATCGCCAGCAGCGCGATGGACCGCCAGCGGGCCCGGAACAGCGACCAGGAGGTGCGCTGCGCCGTCGCGAACAGCAGCGGCGGCAGGAACAGCGGCAGGATCAGCTCCGGGTCCAGCGCGAAGCGGTCCGGCAGACCGGGCGTGAGCGCGACGAGGGCGCCGAGCACCACCATCAGCGCCGGCCACGGCAGCCGCAGCCGGTCTCCGACGCCCACCAGCACCACCGCGCCGAGCATCAGGCCCACGATGAGCAGCAGGTTCTCCACCGGGGAAGCTTCCCAGCCCGATCGGTGCCATGATCCGGGACCATGAGCCACGACCCCTACAGCGACCTGCCCGACCTCCCCACCTTCACGCTGACCAGCGACGACGTCACGGACGGCGGCACCCTGGCCACGCCGCACCTGTCCGGCCTGATGGGCGCGGGCGGCGAGGACCGGTCACCGCACCTGTCGTGGAGCGGCTTCCCGGAGGAGACCAGGTCGTTCGCCGTGACCTGCTACGACCCCGACGCGCCGACGGCCTCGGGCTTCTGGCACTGGGCGGCTGCCGACATCCCCGCCTCGGTCACCGAGCTGCCCGCAGGGGCCGGCGACGAGAACTCCTCCTCGCTGCCCAAGGGCGCCGTCGTGCTGGCCAACGACGCCGGGATGAAGCGGTTCGTCGGTGCCGCCCCGCCGCCCGGGCACGGCCCGCACCGCTACCTCTTCGTCGTCCACGCCGTGGACGTGGAGAGCCTCGGCCTGCCCGAGGGCGCGACCCCGGCCTTCCTCGGGTTCAACCTGTTCAGCCACGCGATCGCGCGCGCGACCCTGACCGCCACCCACGAGAACACCGGCTGACCCGCCGGCGGGAGGGGCGCGCGGCGGGGCCGTACCGCAGTACGGTCCCGCCGTGGCCGACATCACCCAGCTCATCCTCGACGACCACGAGTGGTTCCGCCGCCGGTTCGCCGAGCTCGACGACCTGCGTGCCGAGGGCGCCGAGCCCTCGGCGCTCCGCGCGGTCTGGCGCCCGCTCGCCGACCTGCTCGACGTCCACGCCGAGGCCGAGGAGCGCATCTTCTACCCGCAGCTGCTCCGCAAGGGCGCGAACGACCCGGAGGAGGAGACGCTCGACGCCATCGGCGACCACAACGACATCCGGGACGGGGTCCGGGAGGCGGACCGCAACCCGGTCGGCAGCGCGGGCTGGTGGACGGGCGTCGACCACGCCCGCGAGGCCAACGACGAGCACATGGGCGAGGAGGAGAACGAGGGCCTGCCGGACTTCCGCCTCAACGCCCCGTCCGGGCTGCGCGAGGCGCTGGGCCGGCAGTTCACCGAGTTCAAGGAACGGCACCCGGGCGGGCGGGGCATCGAGGTCCGCGACAAGGACCCCGAGGAGTACGTGGAGTCCATCGAGCGGGAGATCCACCCGCCGTCGGACTTCTCCGGCGACGTCTCGCTCGGCATCGGCGGGCTCCGCGGCCGCTGACCCGTCCCCTCCCCGCACGTCCTCCCCACCACAAGGAGCACACCACGTGACCGCACCCTCCGACCACCTGCTCAGGGCGCACGCGCCCATTCCCACCGAGGCCTGGAAGGCGATCGACGACGAGGCCCGCGAACGGCTCACCCCGCTGCTCGCCGCCCGCAAGGTGGTCGACTTCGTCGGCAGCGGCGGCTGGCAGCACTCCGCGCGCAGCCTGGGCCGCACGACCGGCCTCGCGAGCCCGCCGCCCGGCGTACCGGACAGCGCGGGGGTGAGCGCCCGCGTCCGCCGGGTGCTCCCGCTCGCCGAGGTCCGGGTGCCCTTCACGGTCTCCCGCGCCGAGATCGACGACATCCAGCGCGGCACCCCCGATCCCGACTTCGAGGACCTCGACCGGGCCGCCCGGGTGGCGGCCGAGATCGAGAACCGGACCGTGTTCCACGGCTGGCCGGCCGCCTCCGTCGAGGGCATCGCCCAGGTCGCGCCGTACGAGTCGCTCGCGCTGGGCGAGGACTGCCTCAAGTGGCCGGGCGTGATCGCCCGCGGGGTCGACGCGCTGCGCCGCAACGGCATCGGCGGGCCCTACTCGCTCGCGGTCGGGCCCGATCTCTACACCAGGATCGTCGAGACCACGGAGTACGGCGGCTACCTGCTCTTCGACCACCTTAAGCGGATCCTCGGCGGCTCGGTGATCTGGACGGCCGGCGTCGACGGCGCGGTGCTGGTGAGCGAGCGGGGCGGCGACTTCGCGCTCGACGTCGGGCAGGACCTCGCGATCGGCTACTCCCACCACGACGCCGACACGGTCGGCCTCTACCTGGAGGAGAGCTTCACCTTCCAGGTGGTCGAGCCCGACGCGGCGTTCGTGCTCACCGTCTGAGTCCACGGCCGACTCGTGCGTCGGTGAACGGTGCCGAGCTGGAGGTGGCCGTCGAGGGCGCGGGCGAGACGATCGTGGACGTCCACGGGGCCGGGATCGCGGACTCCTCCCTCCCGGTACGGCGGAGGGGCCGCGGATCGGGTGATCCGCGGCCCCTCGTCGTGGTGGTGGCGGCGCAGGTCAGATGGTGAGCAGCCGCTCGAAGAAGCTCCGGTAGCGGCCCAGGGCCAGCCGGAGGTCCTCGGTGGAGGCCGACTCGTTGTTCAGGTCGCGCTCGAGCTCGGTGCGCTGCCGCTTGAACAGCTGCTCCAGCTCGTCGAGCACCTCGCCGACCAGGCCGTTGGCGTCGCGGACGGCGCCCCGGGGCTCGTCGACGAAGCTCGCCTTGAGCGACTCCCAACGGCGCAGGTAGTCCGCGGAGCGGTCCTGCGGGATGAGGGTCGCGTGGCCGGAGGAGTCGGTCTCCTGGGTGGGGGCACCCATCGACTCGGCCCGCGAGCGGCCCCCGGTGTCGTGGCCCCTGTCATAGCCGCCGTCGTGGCCGCCGTCGGTGTGCGCGGGCGTGCGCTCGCGCAGCCCGTGGCCGCCCTCGTCGCCGGGCATCCGCTCGTCCGGCACGCCGCCGCCGTGTGCGGTGGCCGTGGAGCCGGTGGGGCCGGTGGAGTCGTGCCCGCCGCCGTCGTGCGTGCCCATCGGCGCGGTGGCGGTCGTGCCGCCGCCGGCCCCGGTGTCCGCGGTGGCTCCGGTGGCCGTGGTGGCTCCGGTGTCCTGGCCGCCGTCCAGGTCGACGGTGCGCACGCCCTCGTCCCGTCGGACGTCCGCGTGGCCGGTGCCGCCCTCGCGGCCGCGGAGCCCGTCGTCCGGCACGTCGCCCGCGCCGAGGTCGCCGTGGCCGCGGTCCTCGGGAAGGTGGTCCTCGTGCCCGCGCGGCGAGGGCATGGGGCCGCCGCCCTCGCCGGTGTCGTGGCCGCGCTCGCGGGTGCCGACGCCGCCGCGGTCCTCGGGCGCGGCGTCCTGCCCCTCGTGGCCGTGCTGACCCGGTTCCCGGCCCAGCACCTTGTCCAGGAAGCTGCGGTCGTCGTGCCCGGTGTGGCGGTCGCCGTGGTCGGCGTGGCCGCTGTCGGTCCGGGGGTCGAGCTTGTCCATCAGCCGCTCGCCTCGCGTCTCGTCGCCGCGTCGCTCGTGGCCCGCGTGCTCGCTCATGCGCTCGTCTCCTTCCGGTGGGTGGCCTGGCGGCCGGCGGGATCGCCGCCGGACCGGCCGTCGTGGTGACCGTCGTGGCGGCCGTCGTGCCGCTGGTCGCCGCCGAGGAGCGCCTGCACCAGCTCGCGGTAGGAGGTCACCGCGCCGCGCAGCTCCTCGGTGTCGGCCCGGTGCTCGCGGTTCGCCTGGGCGATCCGGCGCGCCTCGCGGTAGCGCTGCACCACCACCGGATGGTCGACCGAGACGTCCGCGGCCCGCTGCTCGAAGTCGTCGACCGGGTACCCGCGGGCCGACATCAGCTCGTCCACCAGCGCGTCGGCCCGGTCGACGGCCTTGTCGGGGTCGTCGACGAACTCGGCCTGCACCTGGGTCCACCGCCGCTCGAAGGTCTCGCGCTCGCGGTCGTCGAGGGTGCGCAGCTTCAGGCTGCGGTGGCGCTTCTCGCGCTCCGCCAGGACCCGCTCCGTCTCGGCCGGGTCGTTGGTCTCCGACAGGTGGCGGTCGTACTCCGGGCCGAAGCGCTCCTTGAGCCGCCGGCTCTTCCGGCGCCCGTTCATCGACCACGCGAACGCGGCGAGCGCCAGCAGCGCGATCACCACCACGACGATCACTACGATGACTGTGGTGCTGCTCATGGACCTCGGGTGCCCACTGAGGACCTGTCACAATCGGTGAACGGCACAATGATCTGTGACCGCGGCCACACTGAATCGAGTGAGCATGAAACGCTCTGGTCCGGACGCCGACGAGGACACCGCCGAACGGCCCGCGGCGGGTGTCGACGAGTCGGCGGACACCTCCGGGGACGAGCCGAGGGACACCGACGAGCGGGTCGAGGCGGCCGCGGACGAGCTCTACGGCGTGCCCCCGGACGACTTCGTCCCGGTACGGGACGAGCTGGTCGCCGAGGCCAGGCAGGCCGGTGACAAGGAGGCGGCCAAGGCGATCGGGCGGTTCCGAAGGCCGACCCAGGCCGCCTGGTTGGCCAATCTGCTCGCCCGCGAGCGCGGCGACCAGCTCGACGCCCTGCTCGACCTGGCCGAGGAGCTGTCCTCCGCTCAGCGGACGCTCGACGGCGCCCAGCTGCGCCACCTGTCCGCGCAGCGCTCGAAGCTGGTCGGGGCGATGGCCCGGGAGGCGCGGCGGCTCGCGGCGGCCGACGGGCACCGGGTCACCGAGTCCGTCGAGAAGGACCTGCGCGGCATCCTCGAGGCGGCCCTGGCGGACGAGGACGTGGCCGACGAGGTGCGGTCGGGGCGGCTCACCCGCACCGTGAGCTGGTCCGGCTTCGGGTTCGGCGGCGAGACGAGCGTGGGCACCGGCACGCGCAGGCCCCGCGACCGGGAGGCGGACGGTGCCCGGCGCAGCCGGCCCGTCACCCGGCCGGCGCGGCGGCCTGCCCGCGAGCGTCCGGCGGAGGACACCGACCAGGACACGACCGCGGGGCCCGGGCTCGACGCCGAGGCCGACGCCGAGGCCGCCGACCGTGCCGAGCGGGAGCGCCGCGAGCGGGAGGAACGCGAGCGCCGCGAGCGCGAGCGGGCCGAGGCGCGCGAGGCCGTCGAGGCGGAGCGCCGCGCCGCGGAGGCCGCCGAGGACGCCGAGGAGGACGCCGCCGCGGCCCTGCGGGACGCCGAGTCGGACCGCGACGACGCCACCGCCCGCGTGGAGGAGCTGACCGCCGAGCTGGAGCGGGCGCGCGCGGCCCGGCCCGCGGCCGCGGCCGCGGTGAAGGAGGCCGCCGAGGCCGAGCGCGAGGCGAGCCGCGCCGCCCGGGACGCCCGGACCGCCCTGTCGCGCGCCGAGGAGCGCCTCGCCGACCTGGAGGACTGAGGTCGGCCCGCGGGTTCACGGGCCGGCCGCACGGTGATCAGCCGTCGTGGACGCCGACGGTCGGAAATCGGCCTTCCGCGTCCACGATCCGTGATCACGCCGACGATCCGGAGGAGCGTCGATCAACCGGAGCGCTCGCGCAGCTCCCGCTTGAGCAGCTTGCCGGTCGCCGTGCGGGGCAGCGGCTCGTCCCACCAGAACACGTGCGCCGGGGCGGCGAACCCGGCCACCCGCGCGGTCACGTGGGCGCGGAGGGCCTCGGCCGCCGCGTCGTCGTGCGCCGTGCCGGGCTCGGTGCGGACTGCGGCCGCGACCTCCTCCCCCAGCGTCGGGTGCGGCACACCGAAGACCGCCACCTCCGCCACCCACGGCACCTCGTGCAGCGCCGCCTCCACCTGGGCGCTGTAGACGTTCTCCCCGCCGCGCAGCACGACGTCCTTGAGCCGGTCCACGACGTACACCCAGCCCGCCCGGACGAACCCGAGGTCGCCGGTGCGGAACCAGCCGTCGACGAAGGCCGCCGCGGTGGCCCCGGGGTTGTGCCAGTACCCGCCGACGACGTTCGGCCCGCGGAACCACAGCTCGCCGATCTCGCCCTCCGGCACCTCGGCCAGCGTCTCGGGGTCGACGATCCGGAGGTCCGCGCCGGGCGCCGGGCGGCCGACGCTGTCCGGGTGGGCCACGTAGTCCGCGCCGATGTTGGCGCAGACCGCCGAGGTGGTCTCGGTGAGGCCGTAGCCGTTGGCGGACAGCGGCCCGAGCTCGGTGCCGATCCGCTGGACCAGCTCGCCGGGGATCGGCGCCCCGCCCATCCCGATGCGGGACAGCGACGCCAGCTCGTCCGGGTGCGCGATGGCGATCTCGGCGAGCTCCCGCATGGTGGTCGGGACTCCGGCACCGCCGGTCAGCCGCTCCTCGCGGACCAGCCGGCGCGCCTCCTCCCGGTCCCACCGGTACAGCGTCGCGACCTTCCCGCCCACCACGACCTGCCCGTACAGGCCGTTGAGCCCGGCGATGTGGAAGAGCGGGTAGGTCAGCAGGGTGCCGGACTGCGGCGGCGCCGGCCGGCCCGACGGCGAGGCGGCGGCGTTCGCCCGGGCGGTGAGCAGCACGTTCAGCGCGTTGGTGACGTGGTTGCGGTGGGTGTGCACCGCGCCCTTGGGCCGGCCGGTGGTGCCCGAGGTGTACAGGATCGTGGACGGGTCGTCGGGGCGGACGGTCACCGGCGGCGGCCCGACCGTGAGGTCCAGGGACGCGACCAGGTCCGCCCACTCCCGCCCCGGGGACGGGCCCTCGCCGCGCACCCGGATCAGCGGCACGTCGCTCCCGATCCCCCCGTGCCCGGCCAGCAGGGGCGCCCGCTCGCCGTCGGCGACGACGACCCGGGCGCCGGAGTCGCCCACCGCCCACACCAGCTCGGGGCCGGTCCACCAGGCGTTGAGCGGGACGGCGACGAGACCGGCGAGCTGCGCGGCCCAGAACACCACGCCCCACTCCGGGTAGTTGCGCATCGCGATCGCGACCCGGTCGCCGGGCTCCAGGCCGTACCCGCCGCGCAGCGCGGCGGCCAGCCCGTGGACCAGCCGAAGGTGGGTGGCGTAGTCGAGGTGCTCGTCGGCGTAGACCCAGTAGGGGCGGTCGCCGAACGCGGCGGTGTCGGCGATCGTCTCGGCGAGGGTGTGCGGCCCGCGCTCGTACACCCGCATCGGGATCCCGCCGACCACCTCCTCCCGCAGCGCGAACTCCGCGCCGGGGGCCGTCATGCGGGCGAGCTCCCGCCCGAGCGGGGTGTCGTCGGCGTGGACGCCCGCTCCTGCGCCAAGGGATCCCGTCCTGCTCGCTACCGCCTGGTCGTCGCTGTCCGTGGCACGCATCGGCGATCACTCTGCCACCCGGGGCACCCGTCGCGCGACGGCCCGTTGCGCCGTGACAGGGTCGACGGGTGACCGCGGGGCGGACCGGGATCGGGGACTGGGCCCGCGCCCTCCCCTGGGGCCGTTGGGCGCTGCTGGTCGTGCTGACGGCGGGCCTCACCGTGGTGCTGCAGGCCCTCGGGGTCCCGTCGCCGGCCCTCTTCGCCGGCCTCGCCGTGGCCACGGTCCTCGCGTTGACCGGTCTCGGACCCGCCCGGGTGGCCCGGCCCGCGACCTCGGCGGCCCAGGCGGTGATCGGGGTCGTCATCGGGGTGCTGGCCCGGCCGGACACGCTCACCGCCGTCGCGGCGGGCTGGCTGCCGGTACTGCTGGTGAGCCTCGGGTCGCTGGCGGTCAGCATGGCGGCCGGGCTGCTGCTGGGCGTGCAGCGCGGGGTGTCCCCGCTGACCGGGATGCTCGCGCTGACCGCGGGCGGGGCTTCGGGCCTGGTCGCCGTCACCCGCGAGCTCGGCGGCGACGAGCGGATCGTCTCGGTGATCCAGTACCTGCGGGTGGGCATGGTCACCGCCACCATGCCGGTCGTCGCGACGGCCGTGTTCGGGGCCGGGCACCTCGGCGTCGGGTCCGGTCCGGGCACGGCGGGCGGCCCCTGGTACCTCGGGGCGGCGCTGGTCGCGGTCTGCGTGCTCGTCGGCGTCCCGATCGCGAACCGGCTGCACGTGCCCGCGGGCGCCCTGCTCGGTCCGATGGTGATCGCCCTGGTGCTCAGCCTCTCCGGGCTGACCTTCGGCGCCTCGCCGCCCGCCCTGCTGGTCGACCTCGCCTACGCCGTGATCGGCTGGCAGGCGGGGCTGCGGTTCACCCGGCCCGCCCTGCGGACCGTGCTGCGGGTGCTCCCGCTCGCCGCGGCGCTGATCCTCGCGATCGTCGCCGCCTGCGCGGGGCTCGGCCTCGTCCTGTCCGCCGCGACCGGCGCGAGCCTGCTCGACGGCTACCTGGCCACCACCCCGGGCGGGATCTACGCCGTGCTGGCCACGGCGATCTCCTCGGGCGGCGACGTCACGTTCGTCGTGGCCGTCCAGGTGCTCCGGGTGGTCCTCATGTTGCTGGTCGCGCCGTTCCTGGCCCGGCTCGTGGGCCGGCGGTGGGGCGGAACCGAGCCCGGCCCCGGGTCCGAGCCCTAGTTGAGATCGGCGAGGCTGCGCCCGGTGGTCCGCGGGCCGAGCACGGCCACGTCGACGGCCACGATCACCATCGCGAGGGCGATCGCCACGAACACCGCGGTCGGGCCCGCCGTGTCGAGCAGCGGGACCAGCACGAACGGCATCACGGCCGTCGCCAGGCGGGACAGCGAGTAGGCGCTGCCGGCGCCGGTGGCGCGCAGCGTCGTGGGGAACAGCTCGCCCATGTAGACGTGGAAGCCGTTCGAGAACAGGTTGCTGACCACCGTGTAGGCGAAGCCGAGCACCACGATCAGCACCGCGTTCTCCGCGTACCCGAAGCCGAGCCCGAGCACGATCATCCCCACGGCGCCGGCGACGACGAGGGTCTTGCGTTCCACCCGCTCCATCAGCGGGACCGACAGCGCCGAGCCGATCGGGTAGCCGAGGAAGCTCAGCGCGGTGAAGGTCAGCCCCTGCACGACGTCGTAGCCCTTGGCCGCGAGCACCAGCGGCACGAGCGTGCCGAAGCCGTAGTAGCCGAAGGTCTGGAAGAGCTGGAAGATCCAGAGCATCACCGTGCGCCGCCGCCAGGGCGGCCGGAACAGCGCGCGGATCGGCTCGCGCTTCGCCGGGGCGACCCGGGTGGCGGGCTCCGGCTCCTCGAGCGCGCCGTGCTCGGCGCGGGCCGCGTCCTCGAAGGTGCGGACGGCGGCGTCGGCCTCCTCGTTGCGGCCCACCGAGGCGAGCCAGCGCGGCGACTCCGGCAGCCCGCGGCGCATCAGCCAGCACAGCAGTGCACCGAGGCCGCCGATGACGAACATCCACCGCCAGCCCTCGAGCCCGAGGAAGCTGTGCGGGGCGATCGCGCGGGCGAGCAGGCCCGCGACCGGCACGCCGCAGAACCCGATGGTGTACGCCCACGCGATCATCCGGCCGCGGACGCGCGCGGGCAGCAGGTCGGACAGGTAGGCGTCGGACAGCGGGAGCTCGGCGCCGATCCCGATGCCCGCGAGGAACCGGCACACGATCAGCATCTCGACGTTCGGGCTGAAGGCCCCCAGCACGGAGAACAACGAGTAGATGCCGAGGGTGAGGAAGAAGGCGCGGCGCCGGCCGACCCGGTCGGCGAGGCGGGTCAGCGTGATCGCCCCGACGAAGGCGCCGACGAACACCGACGCGAGCACCAGCTTCTGCGCGGTGCCGGTGACGCCGAACTCCCGGCCCAGCACCGTCGCCAGCGTGCCGGCGAGGAACACCTCGTAGAGATCGAAGAAGATCCCGATGCCCACGGCCACCAGCGCGAACCGGTGCCGGCGGGTCACCGGCAGCCGGTCCAGCCGGGCGTGGATCTCCGCCACGGACGAGCCCGCCGAGGTCGTCATCGACCCTCACCTCCCCCGGCATCGTCTCGGCGGTTCGGGGTCCCCGCAGGTCGGGCCGTCCGCTTCGCCGGGAACGTCCTGCTCGGTCCGGATCAGCCGCGGGGTCCGCGGGTGACCCGGCCCGCCGGCGGCTCGGGCACCGCCTCCGGGTGCAGCGCCCACGCCAGCGCCTCCACCCCGTCGACCAGCCCGGGCCCCGCCTGCACGACGTACGCGGCCGAGTCGATCGCGACGAGCGGGACCCCGGGCAGCTGCTCGGCCACTCCCCCGGCCTGGCGCTCGGCCTCGGCCAGCCCGAACCCGCACGGGGCGACGACGGCGACGTCCGGCCGCAGGGCCGCGAGCTCCGCCCACCCCGCCGCGACGCTCCGCCCGCCCTCGACCGCCCCGAGCGGCTCGCCGCCGGCCCGGCGGACGAGCTCGGGGACCCAGTGCCCGGGGACGTAGGGCGGATCGGTCCACTCCAGCATCAGCACCCGCGGCGCGGGCCGCCCGGCGACGGCCCGGGCGACGGCCGCCAGCCGCGCGCGCAGGTCCCCGACCAGGCGTTCCCCCGCGTCGGCGGCGCCGGCGGCCCGGGCGACGGCGAGGATCGCGCCCAGCACCTCGTCGAGCGTGTGCGGGTCGACCGAGACCACCGCCGCGTCCGTGCCGATGTCCGCGAGCGCGTCCTCGACCGTGCCGGCCGGCAGCGCGCAGACCCGGCAGAGGTCCTGGGTGAGGATCAGGTCGGGCCGGGCCGCGGCGAGGGCCGCGCGGTCGAGCTCGTACATCGGCAGCCCGGCGGCCACGCGGTCGGCGACCCAGGCGTCGATCTCCTTGGGCTCCAGCCCGGGCGGGATCGCCGTGTCGACCACGACGGGGACGTCCCCGCGCGAGCCGGGTGGGAGGCCGCACTCGAAGGTGCGGGCGACGAGCGCGGGGCCGAGCCCCAGCGCCCCGACGATCTCCGTGGCCGCGGGCAGCAAGGACGCGATCCGCATGCGGCGGAGGGTAACCCCCGCGGGCCCGGTGCAGCGCCGTCCGGCGCCGCGTCCGGATGACCGGGGGCGCCGGATGCGGCAGGCTACAGGCGGCGCCGTGCGACGCACGGCCCTGCAGGATCTCCGGCCCGGCCGGAGGACGAACCGGAGGACGACATGGCCATCCACCCGCGGGCCGGCACCCCGGCCCGCCCCGAGGACCTCGTCGACGTGCCGGCGCTGCTGGCCGCGTACTCCGAGCGGCATCCCGACCCCGCGGTCGCGGAGCAGCGGGTCGCCTTCGGCACCTCCGGGCACCGCGGGTCGGCCTTCTCGGCGACCTTCAACGACGACCACATCGCCGCCACCAGCCAGGCCATCTGCGAGTACCGGGCGCAGCAGGGCACGGACGGACCGCTGTTCCTCGGCAAGGACACCCACGCGCTGTCCGACCCCGCCTGGGAGACCGCGGTCGAGGTGTTCGCGGCCAACGGCGTGCAGGTGCTCGTCGACGCCCGGGGCGGCTGGACGCCCACGCCCGCCGTCTCGCACGCGATCCTGACGCACAACGAGGGCCGGGACTCCGGGCTCGCCGACGGGGTCGTCGTCACGCCGTCGCACAACCCGCCCTCCGACGGGGGGTTCAAGTACAACCCGCCGGACGGCGGCCCGGCCGGGACGGCCGCCACCAGCTGGATCGCGAACCGCGCCAACGAGCTGCTCGAGGCGACGCTGCAGGGCGTGCAGCGGGTGCCGCTCGACCGGGCCGAGCGCGGCACCTACGACTTCCTCGACGCCTACGTGAGCGACCTGGAGTCCGTCGTCGACCTCGACGCGATCCGCAGCGCCGGGGTCGTGCTGGCCGCGGACCCGCTCGGCGGCGCGGCCGTGCACTACTGGGGTGCGATCGCCGAGCGGTACAAGCTCGACCTCACGGTGGTGAACCCGGACGTCGACCCGGCCTTCGGCTTCATGACGCTGGACTGGGACGGCAAGATCCGGATGGACTGCTCGTCGCCGTACGCGATGGCGTCCCTGGTCGGCCGCAAGGACGAGTTCACCATCGCCACCGGCAACGACGCCGACTCGGACCGGCACGGCATCGTCACCCGGGACGCCGGGCTGATGAACCCGAACCACTACCTGGCCGTCGCCATCGGCTACCTGTACGCACACCGCTCCGGCTGGCCGGGCGGCGCGGCCGTCGGCAAGACCGCGGTGAGCTCGTCGATGATCGACCGGGTGGCCGCCGACCTCGGCCGGGAGCTGCTCGAGGTGCCGGTCGGGTTCAAGTGGTTCGTGCCCGGCCTGCGGGACGGCAGCATCGCCTTCGGCGGCGAGGAGAGCGCCGGCGCCTCCTTCCTCCGCACGGACGGCCGGCCCTGGTCCACGGACAAGGACGGCATCATCCTGTGCCTGCTGGCCGGTGAGATCACCGCGGTGACCGGGCAGACGCCCTCGCAGCGCTACGCAGAGCTGACCTCGCGCTTCGGGGACCCGGCCTACGCCCGGACCGACGTGGCGTGCTCCCGGGAGGACAAGGCCAAGCTCGGCAGGCTGGCCGCCGAGGACGTGTCGGCGACGGAGCTCGCCGGCGACCCGATCACGGCGCGGCTCACCACCGCGCCCGGCAACGGCGAGCCCCTCGGCGGGCTCAAGGTCGTGACGGAGAACGGGTGGTTCGCCGCCCGGCCCTCCGGCACCGAGGACGTCTACAAGGTCTACGCGGAGAGCTTCCGGGGTCCCGAGCACCTGGCCCGGATCCAGGAGGAGGCGCAACAGGTCGTGAGGGGAGCGCTGGGCGGATGACGAAGAAGAGGCACCACGGGCACCACCACGGTCTGGGCATCGACATCGGCGGGTCGGGGATCAAGGGCGCGCCGGTCGACCTGGACAAGGGCAAGTTCGCCGACGAGCGGCTGCGGATCCCCACCCCGCAGCCGTCGACCCCGGAGGCGGTCGCCGGGGTCGTCGCGCAGATCCTCGACCACTTCGAGTGGGACGGGCCCTTCGGCTGCACGTTCCCGGCCGTGGTCCAGCACGGGGTCACGCAGACGGCGGCCAACGTCGACCCGTCCTGGATCGGCTGCGACGCGCAGGGGCTGCTGCGCGCGAAGACCGGCCGCAAGGCGCTCGTGGTCAACGACGCGGACGCCGCCGGCATCGCCGAGGTCGAGTTCGGGGCCGCGAAGGGACATCGCGGTGCCGTGCTGGTCTCCACCCTCGGCACGGGCATCGGGTCCGCCCTGGTCCTGGGCGGGCACCTGTTCCCGAACACCGAGCTCGGGCACCTGGAGATCGACGGGTACGACGCCGAGAAGCGCGCCGCCGACTCCGCCCGGGAGCGCGAGGACCTCTCCTGGGAGGAGTGGGGCGGCCGGCTGACCCGCTACTACCAGCACGTGGAGAACCTGCTCTGGCCCGACCTCATCGTGGTCGGCGGCGGGGTGAGCAAGAAGTTCTCCCGCTGGCAGCCCTACGTGCAGACGCGCACGCCGATGGTCCCGGCGCAGCTGCTCAACGACGCCGGGATCATCGGGGCGGCACTCCTGGCCCACCAGGAGCACTAGGCAGGCGTCTGGGCGCGTTCGACCAGCTTCTCCACGGTGGCGCGGGCGCCGTCGCGGTGCAGGGAGTCCAGCGCCCAGAGGTAGGCCTCGCGGAAGCGCTCGTCGTCCGCGAGGTCGCCGAACACGGCGGTGTTGCGGATGAACGCGTCCGGCTGCTCGCGCTGGGCGCGGGCCAGCGGGACGAGGGTGTCGGCGAGCCGGTCCTGCACGTCGATCGGGTCGCCCTTCTCGTCGACGCCCTCGGCGTAGCGTGCCCAGCTGGCCACGACCGCGGTCGCCCGCTCCATCTCGCCGCCGTGCTCGAGCTGGTGGCGGATCACCGGCAGCACCCACAGCGAGATCCGGTCCGAGCTGCCGAAGTTGATCCGCGTTAGCGTGTCCGCGACCCCCGGGTTGGCGAACCGCTCGATCAGGGTGGTCTTGTAGGCGTCGAGGTCCACCCCGGGCACCTCGGAGAGCGTCGGCGTGCCCTCGCGGTCCATGTAGTCCCGCAGGAATCGCGCGAACAGCGGGTCGCCGGCGACCTCGTGCACGAAACGGTGGCCGGACAGGAAGCCGAAGTAGCCGAGCGCCTGGTGACTGGCGTTAAGCAGGCGCAGCTTCATCAGCTCGTAGGGCACGACGTCCTCGACGAGCTGCACGCCGACGTCCTCGAAGGGCGGGCGGCCCGAGGAGAAGTGGTCCTCGAGCACCCACTGGGTGAAGGGCTCGCACACGACCGGCCAGCCGTCCGTCAGGCCGAACTCGTCGGCGAGGCGCGTGGTGTCCTCGGCGCTCGTCGCGGGGGTGATCCGGTCGACCATGGAGTTGGGGAAGCCGACGTTCTGCTCGATCCAGGTGGCCAGCTCCGGGTCCTTCAGCCGGGCAAAGGCGGCGAAGGTGCGGGCCGCGGTGTCGCCGTTGCCCTGGATGTTGTCGCAGCTCATGATCGTGAAGGCGGGCAGCCCGCGCTCGCGCCGGCGCGCCAGCGCCTCGGTGACCAGCCCGAACACCGTCGCCGGCACGGCGCCCGGCTGCAGGTCGGCGCGGATCTCCGGGGTGTCCTCGGCGAACTCGCCGGTGACCTGGTCGATGTTGTAGCCGCCCTCGGTGATCGTCAGCGAGACGATCCGGGTGCTCTCCGCGGCCATCTTCTCGACCACCGCCTCGGGCGAGTCCGGGGCGAACAGGTACTCGACGATCGAGCCGATCACGCGCGGCGCGAGCGAGCCGTCCGGCTGCTTGACGACGAGCGTGTACAGGCCCTCCTGCTCGGTGAGCACCTCCTGCATGCGCCGGTCCCCCGGCAACACCCCCACGCCGCAGATCCCCCAGTCGAGCGCCTCGCCCTCGTTCATCAGGGAGTCGACGTACATCGCCTGGTGCGCGCGGTGGAACCCGCCGACACCGAAGTGGACGATGCCCACGGTCACCGCCGACCGGTCGTAGCGCGGGACCTCCACGCCCTCGATCTCGGGCGACCTGCCCCCGGCCAGGGTCTGCATGGCGTCCCCCTTCGCGCGCGACTGTGACCGGGCCGACACTAGCCGGTCAGCCGGTCAGCCGGTCACCGGCCGGATCCCCCAGCGCGCCGTCCACTCCGCCCCCGGGGCGAGGAGGGCGAGGTCGGTGCCGGAGTTCAGCGCGTCGGGCGGGCAGGTCATCGGCTCGACGGCCACGCCCCGGCCGTGCCCGGGCATGTCCGGCGGGGTGAAGACCTGGACCCAGCGGAACACCGGCTCGGCCCACAGCTCCGCGCCGCGGCCGTCCGGCGCGACGAGCCGGTGCCGCACCAGGTCGTCGCCCTCCGCGGGGGCGCAGTCGCCGAAGGCGGCGTCCAGCTCGACGCCCTTGAGCCGGGCGCCCACGCGCAGCGGGTCGTCGGCCGCGAGGGGCTCCAGGGGTCCGCCGGGCAGCTGGTCGGTCAGCGGGAGCGCGGCGCGGGCGGCGAGGGTGAGGGTGCAGTCGTCCGTCGGGGTGTCGCCGACCCGCAGGTAGGGGTGGAAGCCCAGGCCGAACGGGACGTCGTCGGTGCCTTCGTTGGTGGCGCGGGTGGTGACCGTGAGGCCCTGCTCGCCGACCGCGTAGGTGACGGCGACGCGGACCGGCTGCGGCCAACCGTTCTGCGGCGGGGCGACGGCCTCCAGGGTGATCGCCGCGTCGGTGCGCTCCGTGGGGCGCCAGAAGGCGTACCGGAGCAGGCCGTGGATGGCGTTGCCGGCGTCGGGCTCGGTGAGCGCGAGCTGCTGCTCCTTCCCCCGCCAGCTCCAGCGGCCCCCCGCGACCCGGTTGGGCCAGGGCGCCAGCAGCGCCCCCGACCCGCGCGGCGGGCGCACGCCCTCGGGCTGGGGCTCGGTGTAGTCGACGCCGGCCACGGAGAAGGAGCGCAGGCCCGCCCCGACCTCGTTGACCGCCGCCCGCGCCGCGCCGGACGCGATCGCGAAGTGCTCGCCGCTCGGATCCATCACGGACGCCATCCTGCCGGGTCCGGGGTGGACCGCGGTGCCCGGCACGCGTGCGAGGACCCGCGTCCGGCAACCCGTACGGACCCGTGGCCGGGGATCAGGCGGGGTGGGCCAGCGGGGCGGCGACGGGGGCGGGCGGACCCAGGTCGATCACCGCGACCTCCGCCACCGCGCGCCGGGCCAGCGCGGCCAGGTGCTCGTGGTGGGTGAACAGCAGCACCTGCCAGTCCGCGGCCAGCTCGCCGAGGACGGCGAGGGCGGCGGCGGCGCGGGCGTCGTCGAAGGTCATCAGGACGTCGTCGAGCACCACCGGGACGGCCGGCAGCCCCGCGGCCCGGCGCTCGGCCTGCAGCTGGCGGATCCCGGCGAGCCGCAGCGCGAGGAAGACCTGGTCCGCCGTGCCCTCCGAGAGCTGGTCCGGGGCGAGCTCCTCGCCGTCCGCCCGGGCGGCGACGAGCGTGCGGGCCTCACCGCCCGCCGGCCGCAGCCCCGCGAACCGGCCGCCCGTGAGCCGCTCGAGCAGCCGGCCCGCCTCGTCGAGCAGCGGGGAGGAGTGCCGCCGCTCGTAGCTCTCCAGCTCCCGCCGCAACGTCTCGCGCTGCAGGTGCACGATCACGTACCGCTCGGCGGCCTCCGCGGCCCGGGCCAGGTGCCCCTGCGCCTCGGCGTGCAGCACGGCCGCCCCGTCGGCCCCCTCGAGCACGCGGCGGCGGTCCCGCAGCCCGCCCAGCTGCTCCAGCAGCTCCTCGTGCTCGCGCGCCAGCTCGGCCGCGGCCGCGCGGGCGCGCTCGAGCTCCTCGGCGAGCGCGCTCTCCTCCACCGTGTCCGAGGCCGCGACCAGCTCGTCCGCGTCGAGGTCCGGGGCCGCGGTACGCAGCAGGGCCAGCGCGGTGGCCTCCGCCTCCCGGATCCGGACGGCCTCGCGGCCGCGCTCGGCCGCGGCCTCCAGCCCGCCCTCCTCGGGGGAGGCGGTGAGCCACAGCTCCACGGCCAGCCGGTCCAGGCGCTGCCGGGCCGCCGACGCCTCGCGGCGGACCCGGCGGACCTCGGCCTCGGCCTGCTCGGCGGCGGCATCGACGTGCCGGGCCGTCACCGCGGCCTCCGCCGCGTGCCGGACCCGCTCGGCCAGCTCGGGCAGCGCGACCGCCGGGGGCAGCGCGCGCCCGAGGTGTCGCTCGGCCAGCGCGGCCACGGCCTGCTCGTGCGCGGAGACCCGCGCCGCGAGCCGCCTGGCC
>NZ_JBHSQK010000076.1:0-49058 GCF_042658055.1 Pseudonocardia lutea | reverse complement strand
CTGGACCGACGACCTACACCACGCCCTGGGACACAACTTCCGGTCCCCGCGAGTCGGGGGTTCCGGTCCCGCGAGTCGGGGGTTCTGGCACCGCGAGTCGGACTGTGTTCTTCGGCGAGTCGGGCTGCGGGCGCCCGAGCCCCCCGCGGGTCGCTGCCGGTGCTGAGTCGAGGAGCAGGTCTGCGGACCCCGGATGCATCGGAGGCTCCCGGAGCTCGGAGGAGCACCGGCACACCCGTCGTCGCTCCCCACCTCCACTCGGGTCCGCCGGCACAGCCGGGAGGTCGGCGGCACACCCGGTCGACGGCCGGTGCGGCGCTTCGACGGGTGTGCGAGGCGGGGCGACGAGCCCTCGCGGACCCCGCCGACATGCCCGTCCTCGACGACCGGGCGGACCGGTGCGGCGCTTCTGTGGGAGAGAGGCGCCGGGCGACGAACCGCTCGCGGGCGCCGGGCGACGAACCCGCTCGCGGGCGCCGGGCGACGAACCGCTCGCGGGCGCCGGCCGACCTGCCGGTCCTTCGACCGGGCGGACCGGTGCCCGCACACCCGGTTCGTCGCGGTACAGGCCGTCGACGGGGTGTGTCACGCACCCGACGGGTGTGAGGCCCGGCCAGAACGGGTGTGCGCGCCGCGCCGGGTGTGCCGCGGGACGAGCGCTATCCCGCGAGCCCTCGCCACCCCGCCGGGCCCTCGCCATCCCGCCGGGCCCTCGCCGCCGGCCGCCGTTGCCACCCCCGCGGGCCCTGCCCCTGCCGGGATCTCGCTACCGCGTCGTGGCCTCGTAGGTGTGGCCCGCCTTGCGGAGGCGCTCGATCAGGGTGTGGCCCATCGCGGTGGCGGGGGTGAGGGAACCGCTGCGGTCGGGGAGGTCGTCGAGGGCGAGGCAGAGCGCGCTCTCCCCGAGCATCACGGCGGTGGCGGCGTAGCCCGGGTCCCCGGAGCCCGCGACCGTGGCGGTGACCGTCCGGCCGTCGACCGTGGTGCCCGTCAGCACGTGCCGGAAGAAGCCCTTGGCGCGGGCCTGCTCGCCGGGCCCCGTCCCCGGCTTCGGCAGCACCCGTTCCAGCAACGCGCGCGTGGGCGGGAACGCGGCCACGCCGACCACGGCGCCCATCGCCCCGGTGATCGCCACGGCCGCCGCCGCCCCGGCGAGGCCCCGCCCCGCCGCCATCCGCTCCTCGTAGCGCAGGCCGCGGCCGTAGCCCCACTCCTGCAGGGCGTTGCTGCGCCGCACGATCCGCGTGTTGAAGGGGGCCATGACGAACGCGGCGGTCCACGACCCGTCCGGCTCCCGGCGGGGCGCACCGGCGTCGCGCGGCTGGACGGGCGCCGGCTCGGCGGCCGGATCCGGGCTGAGCGAGTGCGGGCGCAACGCGATGCGCCGCGCCCCGGGGTCGCTCGCCACGCTCTCCACGTGCCCGAGCAGGGAGGCCAGGGTCCCGCCGCTGAACCCGCCGCGTGCGGTCGCGACCGCACGGACCCGGTCGAGGTCGGCGCCCGCGGCCTCGCGGAGCAGCAGGGTGCCGAGGTCCGAGGGGATGGAGTCGTAGCCGCAGGAGTGCACGATCCGCGCGCCCGTCGCGCGGGCCACGGCCTCGTACCGGTCGATCGCCTCGCGTACGAACAGCATCTCGCCGGTCAGGTCGCAGTAGTGCGTGCCGGCCCGGGCGCACGCCTCGACCAGCGGCAACCCGTACTTCGCGTACGGGCCCACCGTCGTCGCGACGACGCGGGCGGAGCCCGCCAGCGCCGCCAGCGAGGCCGGGTCGGCCGAGTCGGCGGTGACGAGCGGCCAGTCGTGGGCCCGCTCGGGCAGCCCCGCCCGCGTCCGCTCCAGCTTCTCCCGCGACCGCCCGGCGAGCGCGATGCGCACGCCCTCCGGCGCCGCCTCCGCGAGGTAGCCGGCCAGCAGGGCCCCCACGAACCCCGTGGCACCGAAGACGACCAGATCATGCTCGCGCTGCGTGCCCATGCCGGCATCGTGCCGGGCGCCCCGCGGCCCCGCGCGCGGGACGACGGTCACGGTGATCACGACGGGACGGCACGCCCGGGAAGGGCTAGGGTCGGCCCCGACGTCGCGTGCCCACCGGTCCGTCTCCCGAGGAGCCCCCGCGTGCCCGAGTCCCGCCCTCAGACGATCGCCTACCCCGGACCGGGCTCGCGCCCCTTCCGCCGCGACCAGGAGCCCCTGAAACCGCACGTCATCGTACTGTTCGGCGCCACCGGCGACCTGGCCAAGCGCAAGCTGCTGCCCGGCCTCGCCTACCTGTGCGAGTCCTCGCTGGCCCCGGAGGTCCGCATCGTCGGCACGGCGATGGAGGACATGTCCACGGACGAGTTCCGCGAGCTCGCCCACCACGCCGTGCAGAGCTTCGGCACCCACAAGCCGAGCGACGACGGGTGGACCGGCTTCGCCGACAAGCTGACCTACGTCCCGCAGGGCGCCGGGCCGGAGGGGCTCACCGCGGCGGTGAAGGAGGCCGAGGCCAAGCTGGGCGACGACGTGCACCGGCTGCACTACCTGTCCGTGCCGCCGAAGGCCGCCCAGGCGGTGATCGCGATGCTGCGGGACGCGGGTCTCGTCGACCGCTCGCGGGTCGTCATGGAGAAACCCTTCGGGCACGACCTGGCCAGCGCCATCGAGCTCAACGACTACGTGCACAAGGTCTTCGACGAGTCGCAGATCTTCCGGATCGACCACTTCCTGGGC
Source organism: Pseudonocardia lutea (assembly GCF_042658055.1). NCBI lineage: Bacteria > Bacillati > Actinomycetota > Actinomycetes > Pseudonocardiales > Pseudonocardiaceae > Pseudonocardia > Pseudonocardia lutea. Next base: position 46,345 of record NZ_JBHSQK010000076.1, on the reverse strand, counting down.
AAGGAGGCGGCGCAGAACATCCTCGCGTTCCGCTTCGCCAACGGCTTGTTCGAGCCGATCTGGAACCGCAACTTCATCGACCACGTCCAGATCGACATCCCCGAGACGCTCGGGCTGGACCAGCGCGCCAACTTCTACGAGTCCACCGGCGCCTACAAGGACATGGTCGTCACGCACCTGATGCAGGTGATGGCGTTCGTGGCGATGGAGCCGCCGACCGCGCTGGAGCCGCGGGCGATCAGCGAGGAGAAGAACAAGGTCTTCCGCTCGCTGCTGCCGGTCCACCCGTGGGACGTCGTGCGCGGCCAGTACAGCGGCTACCGCGAGGAGGAGGGCGTCGCCCGGGACTCGGACACCGAGACCTTCATCGCGCTCAAGGTCGGCCTGGACAACTGGCGCTGGGCGGGTGTGCCGTTCTACCTGCGCACCGGCAAGAAGATGGCCGAGGGCCAGCGGATCATCTCGATCGCGTTCAAGGAGGCGCCGCGGACGATGTTCCCGGTCGGCTCCGGCGTCGGCACCCAGGGCCCGGACCACCTGACCTTCGACCTCGCCGACTCCTCCAAGGTCTCGCTGTCCTTCTACGGCAAGCGCCCCGGCCCGGGCTTCCGGCTGGAGAAGCTGTCGATGCAGTTCTCCACGCAGGAGACCGAGTCCGCCGGCGACGTGCTCGAGGCCTACGAGCGCCTGATCCTCGACGCGATGCGGGGCGACCACACCCTGTTCACCACCGCCGAGGGCATCGAGTCGCTGTGGGAGCGGTCCATGCCGCTGCTGGAGGACCCGCCGCCGGTGAAGAACTACCCGCCGGGGTCCTGGGGGCCCAACGCGATCCATCAGCTCATCGCGCCCAACGCCTGGCGGTTGCCGTTCGAGCGGGCCTGGCGCGAGCGCCGCTAACGGTCCCAGAGCGGGTGCGGGTCGCGGCCGGCGAGCATGAGGAACCGGTCGCGCCAGGACACGTCCACGGGCACGGGGGTCAGCGGCTCGCCGAACCAGCCCAGCTCCCGCCAGCGCGCCGCCTCCGGCTCGGTGCGCTCCCACAGTGCCCGGGCCAGGTGCTCGGTCAGCGGGTTCACCGAGCCGCGGTGGACGGACACCTCGTGCGCCATGAGGGCGGCACCCACCGCCCGCCGCCACAGCAGCTCCTCCGCGGGCGGCCCGTCGCTGCCGGTCGGCGCCGCCGGGTCCGTGACGGCCGCGGCGGCGGCGCAGGCCTTGTCCGAGACCTCGCGGGCCAGCGCGGGCAGGTCCTGCCGGTGCTCCAGATCGGTGAGGTCCGTGAGGGCGGCGAGGTCGGCGTGGTCGGCCGCCCGCCCCGCCAGGAGGTCCGGCAGCTCGGCGTTGGCCCGCACGTGGTGGCGGACCAGCGCGTCGAGCGGGGTCGGCCGCGCGGGATCGGGCGCCGTCGGCAGCGGCGGGACGCGGATGCGCCACTGGTCGGGCGCCACCCCGTCCAGCACCTGGTTCAGCACCCGTTCGGCCTCGATCAGGCAGTCCGCCGCGTGCAGCATCGGTGCTCCCGTCCACTTCGGTGTCGACGTCCGCCGACGATCACAGCATGGGCCCGCCGGCGCACCGGCCGGATGGAGCAAAGTGAGTCACCCGGCCGACGGGGCGACCCGGTCGCGGCGCGTAGCGTGCGGGTGTGGCGGAGGGCGACTCCATCGCGCGGCTGGCCGCCCGGCTGCACGCGGCGACGGCGGGCCGCACGGTCCGCGCGGGCACGTTCCGGCACCCCCGCCTGGCGCTCGCCGACCTCTCGGGGCAACGCATCGAGGCCTGGCGCCCGTGCGGCAAGCACCTGGTGATGCGGACCTCGGCCGGGCTGACGCTGCACTCGCACCTGCGGATGAGCGGCTCGTGGTCAGTGCTGGGCCCGGGGAAGCGGCTGCCGCGGTCGGTGCAGGCCCGTGTGCTGCTCCGGCTCGACGACGACCGCACGCTGGCCGGGATCGTGCTGCCCGTGCTCGACCTGGTGCGGACCCGGGACGAGGACCGCGTCGTCGGGCACCTCGGCTCGGACCCCCGTGCCCGCCTGCGCGAGGCCGTCGCCACCAACCCGCGCCAGGTCACGACGGGCGACCCGCGCCGCCCGCACTGGGTCTACGGCCGGGCCCGGCGGCCCTGCTACCGCTGCGGCACCCCCGTCGCCTTCCGGCCCGCCGGGCGCACCCCGCACGGCCGGGAGACGTGGTGGTGTCCCGGCTGCCAGCGCGAGGAAGCCGGCGGGTCGGCCGCCGAGCCGAGCCGGCCGCGGGAGGGTACGGTCGTGAGCACACTGGTCCGGAGTCGAGAAGCCTGCTCCCACCGCCGAGAGGACGAGATCCCGTGAGCCCCGCTCCCGACAGTGCCGAGCGCGCCGACCCCGGCGCCGTGCCGGGCCTGCCCGAGGTCGCGGCCTGGTGCGGCGCGGCCGGCGACTGGGAGCGCCTCGACGAGCCCGGCAGCGGCATCGAGCTCCACCTCTGCCGTGCGGGTGAGCACCTCCGGGTGCTGGCCGTCCGCGGCGAGATCGACGCCGCCGAGGCCGCCGCCTTCCAGAACGCCGCGATCGACCTGGTCCGCACGGCGAAGTACCTCGTCGTGGACCTGACCGGGGTCCGCTTCCTCGCCTCCCGCGGCCTGGCCGCCCTGGTCCGCACGCAGCGCGCGGCCGAGGACGTCGGGTCGCGGGTCTCCGTCGTCACCGGCGGCAGCCGGGTGGTGCTGCGGCCGATGCAGGTGACCGGGGTGGACTCCCAGCTGCACCTCGTCGGGTCCCTCGTGGAGCTCGAGAGCCCCTGACGGGTCACGCGCCCAGCCCGCGCAGCAGGTCCGCCAACCCGCCCACCGCACGCCCCCGGGTGCGCGCGCTCGTCCGGGCCCGGACGTCGACGGGGCAGACCACCCGGCGGCCCGCGGCCCGCAACCGGGCGAGCAGTGCGTGCTCCTCGCCGGACGGGACCGCCGGGAAGCCGCCGACCTGCAGGAACGCCTCGGCCCGGACGCCCAGGTTGGCCGCGTAGGCGTGCGTGTGCCGGTCTGCGCCGGTGCCGGCGCGGACGAGGTCGGTGTAGCGGCACAGGACGTCCGGCGGCAGGGCCTCCGGGTCGTCGAGGTCCACGACCCCGGCGACGGCGGCGGCGCTGGCCGGGGCGTGCCGCAGGTGGTCGGCGACCCAGCTCGGCGGCACGACGGTGTCCGCGTCCGTGCTGAGCAGCCAGGTCCGGGCCGGCAGCCGGGTCAGCAGGCGCCGCGCGCCGAGCGTGCGCAGCTCGCCGATCGTGCGCGCCGCGGTGTTCCGGACGACCTCGGCGTGCCGGGCGGCGACGGCCTCGGTCCCGTCGACGCACCGGTCCGCCACCACGCACACCGCGCCGGGCAGCCCGGATCCGGCCAGCGCCACGCGGACCGAGCGCAGGCAGGCGTCGATCCGTTCGGCCTCGTCGCGGGCGGGGACCACGACCGCGACCGCCTGGAACGGCGCACCGCCGTCGTCCGGATCGTCGTCCGGGCCGCCGCCCGGCGCGCTCCCGGTCGGCTCCGGCCCGCTCACGGACGACGCAGGACGTGCAGCAGGAACTCCTCGTCCACGTGCTCGACGAGGCGGACGAACCGCGGATCGTCGAGGAGCCTGCGGTGGGTGGCCGCCGCGTCCTGCGGCGCCTCGGCCGGCCACCCGCGCCAGTGCGCGAGCACGACGTCGCCGCCCGGCACCAGCGCCTGCGCGACCCGGTCGGCGACCGCGTCGACGGCGGCGGGGGAGAGGTAGTAGAGGACCTCGCTGAGCACCACGAGATCGACGCCCGTCGGCACCGTGTGCGGGTCCGGCAGGGCCGCCTCCAGCACCGTGACGCCGGGGAGCCCGGCGGTCGTCTCGCGCGTCGCGGCCACGGCGGCCGGGGTGTAGTCGGAGGCCGTGACGGCGGTGCAGCGCCCGGCCAGCACCCGGGTCAGCCCGCCGAGTCCGCACCCCGGCTCGGCGGCGTGCGCGTAGTGCCGGCGCGGCAGGCAGGCCGCGACCACGGCCCGTTTGCGCTCCTCGTACCAGCTGGTCCGGGTGTCCCACGGGTCCGCGCCGTCGGCGTAGAGGTCGGCGAACCGCGCGGCCGGGGCGCTGTCCGGGCGCGGGACCCGGAAGAACAGCTCGCGGCCCGTGCCGAAGTGGGCCAGGACCTCCGGTGGCAGGATCGGCGGGCCGCCGTCCGGTGCCGGGGCGAGCTGCGAGACGAACCGCCCGATCGCGGCGGCCTTGGCGTGCCGGGCGGCCTCGTCGAGCCGGTGCTCGCAGGCGGTCGCCCACGGGACGGCCGGATCGTCGGGCCGCAGCCAGGGCCACATCCAGATGGGATAGGCGAACCGGTGGGCCCGCACCGGTGCCGCCCGCTCGGCGGCCCGCCCGGCCGTGGCGTGGTCGGGGTGCGGGTCCCCGGTCCACGGGGCCAGGCAGACGTCCGCGGACCGCAGCAGCGGGGCCAGCGCGCCGGTCAGCTCGTCCTCGTGGTGGGCGAGCCCGGAGTCGGGCAGGCCGAGCCAGGTGACGCGGGTGCCCGGCAGGCCGAGGGCCTCGAGGGCGGCGTGCAGCTCGGCCCGGCGGGTGCGGCCCAGCGCCGCGCGGTCGGCCGGCGGGGCGTCGGGGAACGCCGCCTCGCCGTCCGTCGCGACCACGAGCTCCACGGTCCCGCCCGCGGCGTGCACCGCGCGCAGGAACCCGGCTGCGGCGAGGGTCTCGTCGTCCGGGTGGGCGGCCACCACGACCAGGTGCCCGACGACCGGGTCCATCGCCGGCGGGGAGTGCGTGGCGAGGGCCTCGACCCAGCCGGGGACGGTGGCGGTCATCGCCGGCCCTTTCCGGTGGCCGCGCCCGAGGCGATCGCACCCGCGATCCCGAGACCCGCCGTGGTCTCACTCAGCACGGCCTCGCCCAGCGCCGCGAGATCGCGTTCGCCGTGGTGCTGGCGCACGTACAGGCCCAGGTCCGCGAGCCGGTCGGCCAGCCCCGCGGCCAGCGCGGCCACCCCGGCGACCCGCGGGGCGAGGTCGAGCACCGTGCGGCAGAGCTGCTCGGCGGCGGCGCGGACCGTCCAGGCCGCCGTGCGGTGCGTGGACCTGGGGTCGGCGTCGACGGCCTCGGCGGTGCGGGCGAGCAGGGCGTCGACCGCCTCCAGCCCGGTGTGCAGCTCGCCGAGCCGGGCAAGTTGATGCGGGTCGGCCCTCTCCCGCAACCGTTCCCGTAGCGCGTCCACGATCCCGGCGGCACCGCCGAGCCAGACCGCGGCGACCCCGGCGCCGCCCCACCAGAACCCCGGCCGGGCGGTGTAGAAACCCGGTTCGCCGACCAGGTCGGTCACCGCGAGATCCTCGAGGTCGACGTCGAGGGTGTCGCTGTCCCGCATGCCCGCGGCCCGCCAGGACCCGGGGTGCCGGACGACCCCGGCGCGGGACAGGTCGAGGTCGACGATCCGGCTGCCGCCCGGGGCGGCGGCGACGACCAGCGCGCGGTCCAGGTCCGGAGCGCCCGAGCAGAACCGGACCCGGCCGTGCAGGACCCACGCCCCGGGTGCACCGGTCAGCTCGGCACCGGTGCCACCCGAGCGGGCCGCCCACACCCCGTACCGGGCGCCGGGCTCGGGCTCGGCGCCCGCCTCCCGCAGGATCGCGACGGCGTCCGTGTGGCCCTCGGCGAGCCGGGCGAGCGGGAGGCTCTCCCGGCCCCACGCGGCCAACCGCGCCCAGCGCACGGCGGTCGCGCCCTGGCCGGGCCCCGGCAGCTCCAGCCCGCCCTCGCGGAGCAGGGCGGTCAGCCGGTCGGCGGGGCGGGTCGCGTCCGGTGCGGGCGCCGGCCTGCCGGGTCCGGCGGACAGCAGCAGTGACACGCGCACCTCCGTGGGGGATCCCACGGTGCGTCGCGTGCGACGCCGGGCTCCCTGTCGAACCGCAGAACGATCGACGGAGAGGTACCCGGAGGGCCGTCCGCTCGCTACTCCTCAGTGACCGTCGCCACGTCCGGGATCGGTTTCCCGGCCGCGACGAGCTCGCTGCCACGCTCGTAGTCCTCGTCCGCCTCGTGGGTGGCCACCCCGACCGCGCGGCCCTGCTCGTCGGCGTACCAGACGGTGAAGGCGCCGCCGCCGTGGTCGACCAGGCGGGCGCGGTCGTAGCCGTCGCCCCAGGCGGCGTACTTGAGGGTGCGGTCGCCGATCTCGGTCCAGAAGCCGGGTACGGCGTCCCAGCGCAGGTCGGCGCCGGCGGCGACCCCGCCCGCGACCGTGCCCATCGCCTCCGCCTCGCCCCAGTGCTCCACCACGAGGTGACGGCCCGCGGTGGCGTTGCGCGCGTAGGCGACGTCGCCGGCGGCGTACAGGCCCGGGACGGAGGCGCGCATGTGCTCGTCGACGACCACCCGGTCCTGCTCGACCCGCAGCCCGGCGGCGCGGGCCAGGGTGACGTTCGGGTCGATCCCGCCCGCCACCAGCACCAGGTCCGCCTCCAGCGGGTCCCGCCCGGACACCCGCACCCGGCGGGGCCGCTGGTCGGGGTCGCCGAGCGGCTCGATCGCCTCGACCTGCACGCCGCCGATCAGCGTGACCCCGTCCTCGGCGAGCCAGCCCGCGATCCGGCGGCCCGCGTCGGCACCGAGCCGCTTCTCCTGCGGCAGGTCCTCGGCGCTCACGACCGTGACGTCGAGGCCGCGCCGGGCCAGGGACGCGGCCGCCTCGCAGCCGATGAAACCGGACCCGACGACGACGGCGCTGCGGGCGGTGCGGGCGGCCGCGCGGAGCTGCTCGGCGCTGGCGAGCGAGCGGAGCATGGCCACGGCGGGCGCGTCGGCGCCGGGCACCGGGAGCGGCTTCGGGGCGGAACCGGTGGCCAGCACGCACGCCTTGAACGTGATGCGGGCGCCGCCGGACAGCTGCGCGGCCCGATCACCCGCGGACAGCGTCGTCACGCCCTGCCGCAGCAGCAGGGTGATCCCGCGGTTGGTGTAGGTGGTGGCGGGGGTCAGCTCGGTGTCGCCCGCCTCGGACTCGCCGCGCAGGTAGCCCTTCGACAGCGGCGGCCGGAAGTACGGCGGGGCGCTGTCGTCCGAGACGAGCACGACGGCGCCGCGGCCCCCGTGGTCGCGGTAGCTGGTGGCGGCGGCGAGGGCGGCCGGTCCGCCGCCCACGACGAGGAGTTCGACATGCATGTGACGGGGCTTACCCGACGGCGGAGATCGACTCACGTGGCCGGGCACGTGGTCGACGCGTCCGCCGCCGGGCTCCCGCGGCTACGCCATCCTCACGGTCAGCGCAGGTGGTGCACCTCCTGCAGGCCGTACACCGGGGTCGGGATCCCCTCGAGCCGGGCCTTGAGCTGCAGCGCGAGGTAGAGCGAGTAGTGGCGGCTCTGGTGCAGGTTGCCGCCGTGGAACCACAGCCCCTCCTGCTGGGTGGGCTTCCACATGTTGCGCTGCTCGCCCTCCCACGGGCCCGGGTCCTTGGTGGTGTCGGAGCCCAGTCCCCACACCTTCCCGACCTTGTCGGCGACCTCCTGGCTGATCAGCTCGGCTGCCCAGCCGTTCATCGAGCCGTACCCGGTTGCGTAGACGACGAGGTCCGCCTCGAGCTCCGAGATGTTCCCCGCGCCGTCGTCGAGCTTCACGGTGTGCTCGGTCAGCTCGACGACCTGGCCCTGCACGAGCCTCACGTCGCCGTTCGCGACCAGGTCCGCCGCGCCGACGTCGATGTAGTAGCCCGAGCCGCGGCGCAGGTACTTCATGAACAGGCCGGAGTCGTCGTCGCCCCAGTCGTGGCGGAAGCCGGAGGCCTCCAGCCGCTCGTAGAAGTCCTGGTCCCGCTCCTTGATCGCCGCGTACACCGGCTGCTGGAAGGTGTGCATGATCCGGTACGGGATGGACGCGAAGGTCATGTCGGCCTTCTGCGTGGTCACCCCGGCGGCGAGCGCGCGCTCGGAGTACAGGTCGCCGAGGCCCAGGTCCATCAGCGAGTCGGACTTGACGATGTGGGTCGAGGAGCGCTGGACCATCGTCACGTCCGCGCCCACCTCCCACAGCGCGCCGCAGATGTCGAAGGCCGAGTTGTTCGACCCGATGACCACGACCTTCTTGTCCTTGTAGGCGTCCGGGCCCGGGTGCCGGGAGCTGTGGTGCTGCTCGCCCTTGAAGACGTCCTGCCCGGGGAGCTGCGGCACGTTCGGCTTGCCGGACATCCCGGTGGCGAGCACGAGCTGCTTCGGGTAGAGGGTGATCTCCTCGCCGTCCCGGTCGACGACGACGGTCCACTCCTTCTTCTCCTCGTCGTACGAGGCGGAGCGGCAGGTCGTGGAGGACCAGTAGTTGACCTCCATGACCTTCGTGTACATCTCGAGCCAGTCGGCGATCTTGTCCTTGGGCGAGAAGACCGGCCAGTTCTTCGGGAAGTCCAGGTAGGGCAGGTGGTCGTACCAGACCGGGTCGTGCAGGCAGAGCGACTTGTACCGGCTGCGCCACTGGTCGCCGGGCCGCGGGTGGCGGTCGAGGACGACGTGCGGCACCCCGAGCTGGCGCAGCCGCGCGCCGAGCGCGATGCCGCCCTGCCCGCCGCCGACCACCACGACGTAGGGCTGGCGGGTGCGGCCCATGTCCTCCTGCTCGGCACGGCGGGCCTCGGACCACGTGACCCGCTCCCGGTTGACGCCGTGCTCGGCGCCCATCGGCCGCCGCTCGCCCTGCGGCTCCTCGTGCCCCTTGAGCTCGTAGAGGGTGGTGAGGAAGGTCCAGGCGCCCTCGTCCGTGAGCCGCAGGTGCCCGCGGCCGCGGCCGACCGCCGTCTCGAAGCCGATCCAGGCGTCGACGACGCCGTCGGCCTCGGTGGGCTCCTCGGTGGCGTGGAAGTTGCGGGCGTCCGTCGACTCCATGGTGGACCGCAGCAGGTCCGCGACGCCGTCGCGGTTCTCGACGGTCCTGATGTTCCAGGTGAACGCGACCAGGTCGCGCCAGAACGACGTCGTCGCGAAGAGGCCGGCCGCCCGCTCGGCGTCCCGGGCCGCGAGCGCGGCCTCGAAGTCGGCGAGCCACGCGTCGACCCGCTCGCGGGCCGCCGTGGGGGTGGCCGGTTCGAGGGTCTGGGTCATGCGGACCTCCCTGTCCGTCTCCCGTACCTGTGGTGCGTGCCACTCCAGCCAAGCCGCCCGTGGCGCGGGGATCAAGGGTTGCAGCGCCGTTGCAACCCTGGTCGGCCGCGGGATGTGGCAGCGTGGGGTCGTGAGCTCCGTACGCCGCATCGGGATCGGGCTGGCCGCGGTCGGCAGGCCCGCGTACATCACCGCCGGACGCGATCGCGACCTCGGCGACGCGCGGGACGTCGAGGCCCTGCGCGAGCGCACGTGGGCGGTGCTCGACGCGGCGTACGCGGCGGGGATCCGGTACGTCGACGCCGCCCGCTCCTACGGGCGGGCCGAGGAGTTCCTCGCGGGCTGGCTTGCCGCGCGGCCCGGCACCGGGGACGTCGAGATCGGGTCGAAGTGGGGGTACCGGTACGTCGGCGAGTGGCGGCTCGACGGGGTGCCGGTGGTCGACCCCGCGAGCTCCGTCTCCGGGCCGGTGGTCGACTCCGCGAGCTCCGGCTCCCGGGTCCACGAGGTCAAGGACCACTCCGTCGAGGCCTTCGCGGAGCAGTCCGCGGAGTCGCTGGCGCTGCTCGGGGGCCGGCTCGCGGTCTACCACGTGCACTCGGCGACGCTGGACACCGGCGCGCTCGACGACGCCGAGCTGCACCGCGCGATGGCCGACCTGCGGGAGCACGGGATCCGGGTCGGGATCTCCACCTCCGGTCCGCGGCAGGCCGAGGCCGTGCGGCGCGCGCTGGAGGTGGACGTCGACGGCGAGCCGCTGTTCACCTCGTTCCAGAGCACCTGGAACGTCCTGGAGCCGTCCGTGGGGCCGGCCCTGGCCGAGGCCGCGGACGCCGGCGCCAAGGTGATCGTCAAGGAGGCCCTGGCGAACGGGCGGCTGGCCCCGGGCGGCGCCACGGCCTCCCGGGACGACCGGATCGCCTCCCTGGCCGACGAGCTCGGCACCAGCGTCGACCGGCTCGCGATCGCGGCGGTGCTGGCCGAGCCGTGGGCGGGGATCGTGCTCTCCGGCGCGGTCGACCCCGCGCAGCTGGCGAGCAACGTCGCCGCCACCGGGCTCGAGATCCCGGCCGAGGTGGAGGACGAGCTGCTCGACCTCGCCGAGCCCGCCGAGCAGTACTGGGCCGCCCGCGCCCACCGCCCCTGGGCCTGACGCCGCGGTCCCTCAGCGCACGCGGAGGACGGGCTTGCCGGGGGCGCGGTCCGGGGAGTCGAGATAGGTGTGGGCGGCCGCGACGTCGTCGAAGTCGAAGATGCGGTCGATCACCGGCCGCAGCGCCCCGCCCGCCAGCCCCGCCCGCACGAACGCGATCGCCCGGCGCAGCGCCGCCGGGTCGCCGGTGACCTCGAAGACCCGGTAGCGCCGCAGCCACACCGCCGCGTACCCGCCGCCGGGCAGGGGAGTGGGCAGTCCGGACAACCCGCCGTGGACGACCACGCTCGCCCCGGGTGCGCAGGCCCTGACGAGCTGGTCGACCTGCGGGCCGCCGACGGCGTCGAGCACCAGGTCGGCGCCGGGGTCGCCGCCGGGATCGCGCACCGCACCGCCGGGGTCGGCCCGCACGAACGCCGCACGCAGGGCCCCGGCCAGCGAACCGCCACCCGGCACCACCCGGCCGTCGCCCTCGTACGGTCCCGTGACGACGACCTCCGCCGCCCCCGCCTCGCGCAGCGCGGCCTCCGGCCCGGGTGCCGGGACGGTCGCCACCGGCACCGCCCCGAGGTACCGCAGCACCTGCAGCGCCGCGACGCCGATGCTGTTCGCCGCCGCGGTGACCACGACCCGGTCGCCCGGCCGCACCCGCAGGATCTCGGCGACCATCCCGTACACCGTCACGTACGGCATCCAGACCGCCGCGCCCGTGACCGCGTCCATCCCCTCCGGCCGACGCACCAGCGCCGCGGCCGGGACCACGGCCTCCTCGCCGTAGACCGGGTAGTCGTTCTGCGAGAAGGCGGGGACGACGCTGACCGCCTCGCCCACGGCCCAGCCGTCGACCCCCGGCCCGACCTCGAGGATCTCGCCGGCCGCCTCCGTGCCCAGCCCCGCCGGCAGCCGCGGGTCCTCCAGGTAGGTGCCGCGGCGGAAGTTGACCTCGGCCCGGTTCAGGCCGACCGCGTCGACCCGGAGGCGGACCTCGCCGGGGCCGGGTGCGCGGACGGGCAGGTCCTCGATGCGCAGCACCTCGGGGCCGCCGAGCTCGTGGAAGCGGATCATGCGTGGCATGCCGTGAACGTAACCGTGTCGGACCGGACGGGCGGCGCGGGCGGGGCCAGGGCCTGCCGAGGGCAGGTCCGAGGGCAGGTCCGAGGGCAGGTCCGAGGGCAGGTCGTGGTGGGGACGGGCGGGGCGACGGGGCTGCCGGGCGCGTACCGCGTCAGGTCCGGCGCCGGGTCGCGCTCTCCGACCGGCGCAGCACGGCCGCGGCGATCCGCACCACGGAGGAGTCCGCGATCACCGCGGCGACGCCCCACGGGCCCACCCAGCCGGACACGGGGTGCCCGCCGGTGGCGAGGGCGGCGCCGAGGACGCCGAGGAAGCTCGCGACCCCGAGCATCCCGAGCACGGCGGTGCCCAGCACGACGTGCGGCACCGGCCGTGCCACCAGGAGGGCGACGGCGACCAGTCCGGCCAGGCAGAGGACCCCCGACAGCACCTGTGCCCACACCGCCCCGCCGACCACGGCCAGCCCGCCGTGCGCCACGGCTGCCGCGGCGACCATCCCGAGCAGGAGCTTCGGCGGCTGCAGGGCGTCGCCGGGGTGCGCGGGTCCGGGCGGGGTGGCGGGCACGGGCCCAGGGTAGGCCCACCCGGTCGTGGCGCCGTGGCGGCTTGGCCGCCGAGCGAGCCGTCGACACACTCACCCCGACCACGTGTGGCGCGGCGAGGGGAACGGGATGGCCGGCGGTTACGGATCGGGCGGCGGGTACGGCACCTGGGACCGCGGGGACGAGACCCGGCGGATCCCGGGGTCCGAGGAGCCGCAGTACGCGCAGGAGTACGAGCCGCCGCGCGAGCCGCGGCCCTCGGTGGACGCGGGCCGGCTGTGGGCGGCGGGCGTGGCCACGGCGATCGTCGCGGCGCTGATCGCGTTGGTCGGCACGCTCATCGTGCGGGCGGTCCTGCGGATCGCCTTCAACGGCCCGGCCAGCTCGGGCGCGCTCGGCGACTCGCGGACGATCCTGCTCTGCGTCCTGTCCGCGGTGGCCGCCCTGGCCGCGACGGGCCTCGCGCACCTGCTGCTCCTGTCGACGCCGCGGCCGATGACCTACCTGTCGTGGATCGTCGGCCTGGTGACCGTGGTCGCGGCCCTGCTCCCGCTGCTCGGCTCCGCGCCGATCGGCGAGCGGGTGGCCAACGCCGTGATCCACCTCGTGATCGGCCTGGTGATCAGCAGTCTGGTGGCGGGCGCCGGGGCCTCGGCGCGCAGGATCCGCTGACGCGGCGCTGACGGCGCCGACCGCCTCCGGCGCGGAGCCGGCGGGCCGGCGGCGCACGGGGCAGGGTGGCGGACGTGAACGGGAGGGCGGAGCTCGGGCGCGGGGGACTGCGCCGGGTGCTCGCCGTGCTGTGCGTGACCGAGGTGACGAGCTGGGGCGTCCTCTACTACGCCTTCCCGGTCCTGGCGCCGACGCTCTCCCGGGACACCGGCTGGTCGACCGGCGCGGTCACCGGGGCGTTCTCGGCCGGCCTGGTCACCTCGGCCCTGGTCGGGATCCCGGTGGGCCGCGCCCTCGACCGGTGGGGACCGCGCTGGCTCATGACGGCGGCCTCCGCGACCGGGGTGCCCGCGGTGGCCGGGATCGCGCTCGCGCCCTCCTACCCGGCCTTCCTCGGCGCCTGGCTGCTGGCCGGCGTCGCCATGGCCGGCACCCTCTACCCGCCGGCCTTCGCCGCCCTCACCCGCTGGTGGGGTCCGCGGCGGGTCACCGCGCTCACGGTGCTGACGCTGCTCGCCGGGCTGGCCAGCACCGTGTTCGCCCCGCTCACCGCGACCCTGCTCGGGCACCTGGGCTGGCGGCACACCTACCTCGTCCTGGCCGGGGTGCTGCTGGTGGTGACCGTGCCGGCGCACCTGCTCGGGCTGCGCGGGCCGTGGCCCGACGCCCCCGCACCGGGGGACGGGGCGCACGCCGATCCCGGACCCATCGCGCGCAGCCGTCCCTTCGTGCTGGTCACGCTCGCGATCGGGCTCGGCGCCTTCACCGCGTTCGCCGTCGTGGTCAACCAGGTGCCGCTGCTGCTCGAGCGCGGGCTCTCCACCGGCACGGCGGCGTGGGCGCTGGGCCTCGGCGGCGTCGGGCAGGTGCTCGGCCGACTGGGCTACGGCCGGCTCACGGCACTGCCCGCGCGGGCCCGGACGGTGCTGGTGCTGGCCGCGCTCGGCGCGACCACGCTGGTCCTCGGCGTGCTGCCGGGCCCCGTCCCGCTGCTCGTCGCGCTCGCGATGCTGACCGGGGCCGTGCGCGGGATCTTCACCCTGCTGCAGGCGACCGCGGTGAGCGACCGGTGGGGCGCGGCGCACTACGGGCGGTTGAGCGGTCTCCTCTCGGCCCCGGCGATGACGGCCACCGCGATCTCCCCGTGGGCGGGCGCCGCGCTGGCCGGTCCGCTCGGCGGCTACCCCGAGCTGTTCGTGCTGCTCGCGGCGGTCGGCGGGGCCGCCGCCCTGCTCGCCGTCGGGACCCGGGCCTCGCCCGGCACCCCTGCCCGCTGAGGGGCGCCGGACGCGCGGGCCGTCAGGCGAGCAGGCCGCGCAGGGCCTCCACGCTGGTGTGCACGTCGCCCGCCGGGCCGACCCCGGTGGGCACCTCGGTGAGGATCGTGTCCTGTTCCAGCACGTACCAGCCCCGGTAGTCCCGCCCGCGCAGGCTCGCGACGATCGAGCCGAAGTCGACGTCGCCGGTGCCGAGCGGGCGGTACATGCCCTCCCGGACGGCGTCGGTGTAGGTCCGGCGCCCGTCCTGCACCTGGCGGGCCAGCCCGAGGTCGACGTCCTTGAAGTGGGTGTGCGCCACCCGCTCCGGGGCCTGGCGGGTCAGCTCGGCCGGGTCGGTGCCGCCGATCAGCAGGTGCCCGGTGTCCAGGCACAGCGAGATCGACGACCCCTCGAGCACCCGCCGGACGTCGTCGCCGGTCTCGACCATGGTCCCGACGTGCGGGTGCAGCACCGTCTCGATGCCGGCCGCGGCGGCGACCGCGGTGATCCGGTCGAGGTTGAGCAGGAGGGTCTTCCAGCCGGCGTCGTCGAGCTCCGGGCGGGAGTCGTAGCCGGTCAGCCCGGTGTCGGCGGAGAGCACGAGGGTGCCGGCCTCGGCCGCCGCGTAGCTCGGCAGCAGCGCCTCGACCTCGGGCACCGGGTCGTGGTCGGGCAGGTGCAGCAGGGTGGGGGTGAACCCGCCGACCGCGGTGAGGTGGTGCGCGGCGAGGGTCGCGGCCTTGGCGGAGGGGTCGTCGGGCAGGAAGCCGTCCGGGCCGAACTCGGTGGCGACGAGCCCCACCTCGGCCATCTCGGCGAGCACGCGCTCGGGCGTGAGCTGGTACCCCCAGCCCGGGACCTCGCACACGCCCCAGGAGATGGGGGCGCCGGCGATCTTGGGTGCGGACATGGTGTGCCTCTCGGGTCGGGGGTCAGTCGTGGGCGCCGACGACGGCCTGGTCCCAGTCCAGGACGGACCCGGTCACCACGCCGCTGCGGTCGGAGAGCAGGAGGACGACCATCTCGGCGATCTCGTCCGGGTCGGCGAGGCGGCCGGCGGGCAGCCGCTCGGCGGCGCGCTCGCGCCAGTCGTCGCCGGCCGCGTGGAACCGGCGCTGGGTGAGGTCCTCGCCCTCGGTGTCCGTCCAGCCGATGTTCAGCTGGTTGATCCGGATCCGGTCGAAGCGATGGGCGTGGGCGGCGTTCTTCGTCAGGCCGGCGAGACCCGCCTTGGCCGCGACGTACGGGGCGAGGACGGGGGCGCCGCCGTTGGCCGCCTCCGACCCGATGTTGACGATCGAGCCGGGGGCCCCGCGGCGCAGCATGTCCTGCACGACGGCCTGCATCGCGAAGAACGGGCCCTTGAGGTTGATCGCGATCTGGCGGTCGAACAGCTCGGGCGTGGTGTCGAGCAGGCTGCCGCGGTCGGTGAGGCCGGCGGCGTTGACCAGCCCGTCGACGCGGCCGAACTCGGCGACCACGGAGTCGACCGCGGCGCGGACCTGGGCCGGGTCGGCGACGTCGCAGGGCCGGTAGAGGGCGGCCGCGCCCAGCTCGCGCAGCTCCGCGGCCACCTTCTCGCCCGGCTCCCGGCGGCGGCCCGTGACCGCGACCGACGCGCCGGCCGGGGCGGCGGCGCGGGCGACGGCGGCGCCGACCCCGGTCGTGCCGCCGCTCACCAGTACGACCTTGCCCTCCAGCAGCATCTAGCAGCCTCGCTTCGCCGAGTGGGCCGCGAGCGTCGCGGCGAAGGTGTCGTCGTCGTGGCCGAGCAGGACCGCCTCGGTGAGCAGGTCGGCCTGCGAGGCCGGGGCGAGCCCGTCGACCGGCGGGTCGCGGTCCAGGTCCGTCGGGAACGCGTAGCCCTCGGCCGCGGCCGCGATGACCTGCCGGATCCGGGCCTCGGCGGCGCCCGCGGCCCGCATCCGGCGCAGCGCCGGCAGCACCGCGCGGCACACCCGGGCCCGGTCCACGTACTCCATGGCCCGCCCGAAGGCCGACGAGACCTGCAGCAGGTTGGCGATCCGCCGGACGTCGGCTGAGCGGTTGGTGCCGGCGCCGTGCAGCAGCGCCGGGTTGAAGAACGCCGCGTCGCCGGTCGCGAGCGGCAGCTGCACGTGGTGCTCGGCGAAGTACGCCCGGAACTCCTCGTGCTCGGCCACCAGGTAGCCGTGCGCGTACTTCTGCGAGTGCGGCAGGTAGAGCGTCGGGCCCGTCTCGACCGGCATGTCGCAGTGCGCCACGGCACCCTGCAGCGTCAGCGCGGGGGTGAGCGCGTGCTGGTGGGCGGGGTAGCGGGCCGCGCCGGCCGGGGTCATGAAGCCGAGGTGGTAGTCGCGGTGCGGGCTCTGCGCGGGGCCGCCCGGGTTCACGACGTTGACCTGGGAGGTGACCTGGTAGGCCGGGCCGAGCCAGGCCTCGGAGACCAGGGCGAGGACGTCGTTGGCGTAGTAGGCGGCGAAGGTGTCCGGATCGGCGACCGCCAGCTTCTCCAGGGCGTTCCAGATCCGGTCGTTGCTGCCGGGCCTGGCGAAGTGGTCGCCGACGGCCGTGCCCGCGGCCTTCTGCTCCTCGATGAGGGCGAAGAACGCGGCGGTGGCCCGGTCGACGACCCCGCGGTCCGGGTAGGCGCCGGTGATCACGACGATCCCGGGGCCCTCGAGCAGGGCTCGCACCAGCTCGGCCTGGACGGCGCGGCGGTCCGCCGCGGCTTCGCGGCGCAGTCGCTCGCCGTCGTAGACCGTGACGCCGGAGACGACCTCGGCGCGGGGGAACGCGGCCGGATCGGTGCCCTGCTCGACGACCGCGCGCAGGTCGTCGAGCCGGGCCTCGGCGGGGTCGAGCCACGCGGGGGCGTGCGGGCGGACGGAGCTCGTCATCGAAGGTCCTCCGGGATCGTGAAGCGGGTGAGGCCCCGCCGGGCGCGCTGGTGTTTTAAAGCGCTTCAAACACGAGAATGGTCCAGTCCGCGGCGGGGTGGTGTCAAGGCCCTCCGGCGGCTCGCCGTCCGGACGGTCCCTCGCGTCGTGGAACCACGATGCGCGTGGAGACCCGGCCCGGGCGCGTTGTGGTTCCATACTGCGGACCGCGGCGGGGCGCGGTCCTGCGAGGAGGTGGGATGGCGGGCAACGGCGGTCGCCGGGTCCGGCTCGACGACGTCGCCGCGGCGGTCGGCGTCTCGCCCGCCTCGGTCTCCCTCGTGCTGCGCGGCGCGCCCGGCCCGAGCTCCGAGACCCGCGCCCGGGTGCTCGAGGCGGCGCAGCGGCTGGGCTACCGGCCCGACCGTGCCGCCAGCCTGCTCGCCCGCCGCCGCAGCCGGTTGATCGGGCTGCTGATCGACGTCCGCAGCCCGTTCCACGCCGACGTCGCCGAGCACCTGCAGGACGCCGCCGAGGCCCGCGGCTACGACCTCGTGCTCTCCACCATCACCCGCAGCCGCGGCGAGGACCGCGCGGTCGAGACGCTGCTCGACTCCCGCTGCGAGGCGCTGGTCCTGATCGGGCCGGACGCGCCCGCCGCCCGGCTCAGCGAGCTCGCGGCCACCGTCCCGCTGGTGCTGCTGTGCCGGCGCCTCGACCCGCCGCCCGCCGCCGACCGGGCGCGGCCGGACGTCGTCCGCACCGCCGACGAGGCCGGCACCGCGCTGGCCGTCGACCACCTGCACGGACTGGGTCACACGGCGATCGCCTACGTCGACGGCGGGCCGGGCACGGTCGCGCAGGACCGCCGCGAGGGCTACCTGCGCGCCATGGCCACCCGGGGTCTGGAGCCGTGGGTGCTGCCCGGCCACGGCACGCCCTCGGGCACCGAGATCATCGGGATCCGCGCCGCCGAGGCCCTGCTCGCGGGTGGCGAGCCGCCGACCGCCGTCGTCGCGTTCAACGACCGCGTCGCCGTCGGCCTGCTCGACGCCCTGGCCCGCAACGGGATCGACGTCCCGGGCCGGGTCTCGGTGGTCGGCTACGACGACGACCCGCTGGCGCGCATGGCGCACGTCGGCCTGACCACGGTCGGGCAGGACACCGCCGGGCTGGCCGGGCGTGCGGTGGAGGCGGTGGTCGCCCGGCTGGACGGCGACCGCGCCGGGGCGGGGCCCGAACAGGTGCTCGAGCCCTACCTCACGGTCCGCCGCACCACCGCGCCGCCGCGCCCCTCCTGAGCCGGCTGCGCAGGGTCAGCAGGGTCAGCAGGGTCAGCAGGGTCAGCAGGGTCAGCAGCGGCCGCATTGTGGTTCCATGGCTCGATCTCCAGCCCGGATCCAGCGCATGATCGTTCCATGATGCGCGACGGGTGCCGTTCAGTGCGCAGGCACCGCGGCGGGGCGCAGGGGGAGGCCGGCGGCGAGGTAGATCGCGTCGAGCAGCTCCGCGATCTCCACGCTGAACCCCATGTCGGCGCCGCGGGGGAGGGGCGCGGTGCCGGTCAGGGAGGCCCGGAGCGCGGCGAGCTGGAAGTCGTAGGTCGGCG
This sequence comes from Pseudonocardia lutea, assembly GCF_042658055.1. Taxonomy (NCBI): domain Bacteria; kingdom Bacillati; phylum Actinomycetota; class Actinomycetes; order Pseudonocardiales; family Pseudonocardiaceae; genus Pseudonocardia; species Pseudonocardia lutea. The sequence goes on along the minus strand of NZ_JBHSQK010000076.1, from coordinate 28,082 downwards.
TGGTGCCCAGCCGCTCGACCCGCTCGTCGGTCCCGGTCCGCACGATCAGCCGGTCGTCGCGGTGCGGCAGGGCGTACATCGGCGCCAGCACCTCGCCGCGGGTCCCGACGACCCGGTGCGACATCTCCCAGCCCGGCGCGGCGATGTGGCAGTGGATCCGGCCCTCGGCGCCGCCGGGGAAGCGGTAGGTCGCGTCGGCCCACTCGTCGACGCCCGGCGAGCGCTCGCCCGCCCGCGCGTCCTGCAGCGACGGCGTGCCACCCAACGACGGCGCGAGCATCAGCACCGTGTGCACGGCGTAGCAGCCCAGGTCCATGAGGGCGCCGCCGGCGAGGGCGAGGGACCACCGGACGTCGTCCGGCGGGGGAGCGGGCATCCGCATCCGCGTCTCGACGGCCGTGACCTCGCCGATCCCGCCGGACGCCACCACGTCCGCCAGCCGCCGGTAGAGCGGGTGGTGGAAGTAGTGGTACCCGACGAACACCGGCACGCCCGCGGCCGTGGCGGCGTCGCGCACCTCACGGCACTCGGCCGCGGTGCCGGCGAAGGGCTTCTCGGCGAGCAACGCCTTGCCCGCGGCGATCGTCGCGAGGTTCCACGGCGCGTGCAGGGCGTTCGGCAGCGCGTTGTAGACGACGTCGACCTCGGGGTCGGCGAGCAGCGCCGCGTAGTCCTCGACGACCCGCTCCACGCCGAACCGGCGCGCGAAGTTCTCCGCCCGCCCCCGGTCGCGCGCCGCGACGGCGACGAGCCGGTCCTCCGTCCGGGCCGCGGGCCGGGCGAGGGCCTCGTCGGCGATCCGGGACGCGCCGAGCAGCCCGATCCGCAGTCCGCTCACGCGCGCACCCCCGCGCGCTCGTAGCCCGTGCCGGTGTACCGGACGGCGACGGTCCGGCCGGTGCGCCACGACTCGTCCGCCGCCTCGGCGAGGTCGAACGCGGCGAGGGCGTCCTCGCCCGACACGCGCACCGGAGTGCGGTCGAGCACGGCGCGGGCGAAGGCGTCGAGCTCCGCGGCGTACGCGAGCGGGTAGCGCTCCTGGAAGTCCGCGACGAGGTCGCGGCTGGTCAGGCCCGGTGTGCGCCACTCGTACCCGCGGCGGTACGGGTTGTCGATGCGTGCGGTGGCCAGGCTGCCCATCACCTCGGTGGAGCACTCGTAGCCGTAGCCGGAGGCGCGGCTGTTGTCGATCACACCGAGCGCGCCCGAGGCGAACCGCAGCACCACGACGGCGGTGTCGACGTCGCCGACGGCGGCGAAGCCCTCGGGATCGGAGACCGCGGCGCCGTGCGCGGTCACCTCGACGACCTCGCCGACGAGCCAGCGGGCGACGTCGAGGTCGTGCACCGTGACGTCGCGGAAGAACCCGCCGGACCCGGCGAGGAACGACGCCGGCGGCGAGGCCATGTCCCGCAGCGAGCTGCGGAAGAGCGCGACCTCGCCCAGCTCGCCCGCCCGGATCCGCTCCGCCACGGCGGCCCAGTCCGGGTCGAAGCGCCGGTGGAAGCCGACCTGGAACAACACGCCGGCCCGGCGCACCTCCTCGACCGTCCCGACCGTCGTCGCCCGGTCCAGCGCGATCGGCTTCTCGCAGAACACGTCCCGGCCCGCGCGGGCGGCGGTCACGGTCATCGGGGCGTGCGCGCCGGTCGGCGTCGCGATGGCGACGGCCTCGGCCGCGGGGTGGGCGAGGAGGTCCTCGTAGCTCGCCGTCCACGGCACGCCGTAGCGCTCGCCCGCCTCCCGGGCGACGCCGGGGTCGGCGTCGAAGACCACGCCGAGGCGCGCGGCGGAGCACCGCCCGGCGAGGTTCTCGGCGTGGATGCGGCCCATGCGGCCGAGGCCTGCGAGGCCGATGCGGAGCGTGCTCATGAGGTCCTTCCGGGGCGGGGGTGGGCACGCGCGTGCGGCCGGTCCCCACCCGGGGGCCGGCCGCGGACGCGCGGGTCAGCGCTTGAGCTCGTGGGCGAGCTCGGCGAGCTCCTGGCCGCCGGCCATCTCGGCGGTCAGCTCCTCGAGGGAGACCTCGGAGCGCTTCTTGTCCAGCACCCGGCGGCCCAGCTTCAGGATGATGAAGTGGTCGCCGACCATGTAGGCGTGGTGCGGGTTGTGGGTGATGAACACGACGCCCAGGCCGGCGTCGCGGGCGGCGGCGGTGTACTTGAGCACCACGCCGGACTGCTTGACGCCCAGTGCGGCGGTGGGCTCGTCGAGGATCAGCACCCGGGCGCCGAAGTACACGGCGCGGGCGATCGCCACGCACTGGCGCTGGCCGCCGGACAGGGTGCCGATGGGCTGGTTGATGTCCTTGACGAAGATGCCCATCTTCTTCAGCTCGGAGTCGGCGATCTCGCGCATCGCCGCGATGTCGAGCGGGGCGCCCGGGAACCGGCCCTTGCGCAGCTCCGAGCCGAGGAAGAAGTTGCGCCACACCTCCATCAGCCCGACCACGGCGAGGTCCTGGTAGACGGTCGCGATGCCGTGGTCCAGCGACTCGCGCGGGCTGCCGAAGTGCACCTCCTTGCCGTCGACCTTGACGGTGCCCTCGGTGTGCGGGTGCAGCCCGGAGATGATCTTGATGAGGGTGGACTTGCCGGCGCCGTTGTCGCCCAGGACGCAGGTGACCTCGCCGGCGTTGACGGTCAGGTTGACGCCCTCGAGCGCGCGGATCGCGCCGTAGCTCTTGCCGACGCCCTCCATCTCGACGAGGGGGGTGCCGACCTCGAGGTCACGGGCGGCGTGTTCGGCGATGGTGTCGGTCATCGGGGTCACATCCCTACTTGCGCCGCGAGGCGGAGTTCTTGACGTACAGGTTGAGCAGGACGGCGAGCAGCAGCATGACGCCCAGGAAGGTCTTGAACCAGTTGGGGTCCCAGCCGGCGTAGACGATGCCCTGGGTGGTCATGCCGAAGATGAACGCGCCGATCGCGGCGCCGATGGCCGAGCCGTAGCCGCCGGTGAGCAGCGCGCCGCCGACGACCGCGGCGACGATGTAGATCAGCTCGTTGCCCACGCCGAGGCCGGCCTGCACGGTGGAGAAGTTGAACAGCAGGTGCTGGCCCAGGAACCAGGCGCAGAAGGCCACGCCCATGAACAGGCCGATCTTGACCCGGGCGACCGGGACACCGACCGCACGGGCGGAGTCCTGGTTCCCGCCGACGGCGAAGATCCAGTTACCGGTCTTCGTACGCAGCAGGATCCAGGTGGCGACCAGGGTGAACAGGATCCACCAGAACACCGAGACCTTGACGTTGACGAAGCCGAGGTCGACGTCCGACGCGAAGATCGCCTTGGCGGAGGCGAAGCCGTCGAGGTCGGAGATGTTCTCGGTGGCCACGGCGCCGGTCAGCAGCTTGGTGACGCCGAGGTTGATGCCCTGCAGCATGAAGAAGGTCGAGAGGGTGATCAGGAAGCTGGGCAGCTTCGTCTTGATCAGCAGCCAGCCGTTGAGGAAGCCGATCGCCAGGGCGATGATCAGCGACACGAGAACGCCCACCCAGGCGTTCAGCGAGAACTGGTAGCTGATCATCGACGAGGCCAGAGCGGCCGTGGTGACCTGGACGCCGGAGGACAGGTCGAACTCGCCGCCGATCATCAGCAGCGCCACGCCGAGGGCGACGATGCCGATGGTGGACGCGGAGTAGAGGACGGTGGAGAGGGCCTCGGCGGTGCGGAAGGGCGGGGCGATCGCGAAGAAGAACACGAAGATCGCGATCGCCGCGGCGAGGGAGCCGACCTCCGGCCGCGAGAGGATGCGCGCGCCGAGGGAACGCTGCACGCGCACGGGCTCGGCGCCGGTGGAGGGCGTGGACGGGGGCGACGGCGGGGTCGCGACTGGTGAGCTCATCGCTGGACGCTCCTGGTTCGGGTCCCGCCCGCGGGGGGCGCCGGGCGGCGGCCCCCCCGGGCGGATCGGATCAGCGGGTGTTCTTCGCCGCGTACTCGGCGATCTTGCTGATGTTGGTGTTGTCCACGAAGGAGGGGCCGGTCAGGACCGGCTTGCCGCCGCCGAGGTCGTTGCCGTTGGTCAGGTTGAGCCACAGCGACTGCACGGCCATGTAGCCCTGGACGTAGGGCTGCTGGTCGATGGAGAACTGGATCTGGCCGCTCTGGATGGCCTTGGCCACGTCGGCGTTGAGGTCGAAGGTCACGACCTTGGCCTGGCTGCCCGCGTCCGTCTTGGCCTGCAGCGCGGCGAGCGCGATCGGGGCACCCAGTGTGACGACGTCGGTGATCGACGGGTCCTGCTGCAGCTTCGCCCCGATGGTCTGCTGGACCGACGGCAGGTCGGCGCCGTTGACCTGCAGGTTCTCCGTGCTCGGGAAGCTCTTCTTCACGCCGGCGCAGCGGGCCTCCAGCGCCACCGAGCCCTGCTCCTGGACCACGCAGAGGGCCTTGCCGCCGCCGGCCTGGGCGATGCGCTGGCCGGCGGACTGGCCGGCCAGGTCCTCGTCGGAACCGAAGTACATCGGGATGTCGTACTTCTGGTACTCGTTGATGCCCGAGTTGAAGGCCACGGTCGGGATGCCCGCCTGCACGGCCTTCTGCGCGGCCGGCCCGACCTGGTCGGCGTAGGCGAGGGTCACGGCGATGCCGTTGACCTTCGAGTCGATCGCGTTCTGGACCAGCGTGGCCTGCTGGCCGGCGTCCTGGTTGTTCGAGTACTTCAGGTCGACGTTGAGCTCGCTGGCCGCCTGCTGCGCGCCCGCCCGGATCTTGTCCCAGAACGAGTCGCCCGGCTGCTCGTGCGTGATCATCGCGATCGTGAAGCGCTGCGCCGTGGCGTTCGTGTTGGTCTGCTGCGCACCGCCCTGGCTGCTGCAACCGGCCGCGACGAGCGCCGCTCCGGCGAGGGCCGCCACGAGGGCCACGACCCGCTTGCCTGATCGGAACATCCTTGTCCTTCCCGAACTCTCAACGGTGAGTGTGTGGTGCGGTGCTTCTACAGCAACCGGACCGCGGCGTCGACGGCCCCCGAGACGTCGTCATCCGGTGGATACAACAGGGACCGGCCGACGACCAGCCCCTGCACCGTGGGCAGGGCGAGCGCCTTGCTCCACGTGGCGAAGGTGGCCTCCTGGTCGGCGGCCACCTCCCCGCCGAGGATCAGCGCCGGGAGGGTGGTCGCGGCCATCGCCCGCGCCATGTCCGCCCCGCCGTCCCCGAGGATCGGCACCTTCAGCCAGGTGTAGGCCGAGGTGGTGCCCAGACCCGCGGCGACGGTCATCGCCCGGGTCATCGCCTCCACGGTGAGCTCGTTGCGGACCCGTCCGTCGACGCGGCGGGACCAGAACGGCTCGACCATGGCCATCAGCCGGTGCCCGGCGAGGCCGGACACCGCACGCCCGCAGGACTCGAGCGTGGCGACGCTGGCCGCGTCGTCGGCGTCGATCCGCAGGAGCATCTTGCCGCCCTCGAACCCGGCGGCGGCGAGGCTCGCGGGGTCGTAGGCGGTGAACCGGTCGTCGAGCTCGAAGGCGGTGCCGGCGAGGCCCCCGCGGTTCATCGAGCCGACGACCACCTTGTCGTCGAGGACGCCGAGCAGGAGCAGGTCCTCCAGCACGTCCGGCGTGCCGAGGACGCCGTTGACCCCGGGCCGGGACAACGCGAGCGCCAGCCGGTCGAGCAGGTCGGCGCGGTCGGCCATCGCCATCGGGCGCGTGCCCGCGGCCAGCGCACCCCGGGCGGGGTGGTCCGCGGCGACCATCATGAGCCGGCCGTGCTCGCCGAAGGGGGAGGCGGGCCTGCGGCGCGCGGCGGCGGCCTCGGCCACGGCGTCGGGACGGTGCGCGCGGGTGCGCACGAGGTCCGTCAGCACGGCCTCACGCACCGAGACTCACGAGCGGCATCGCCACGCGTCCCCTCCACCGGCCGGCACCCGGCAACCGTTGCCGGGCGGATGATCGGATTCGTTGTGACTCCGAACACCGCGTTAGGTGTACGCTCGTCAGCGCTGTACGTCAATGGTTTGTCCTGACATATTTTGTCAGGACATGGAGAGGAGCGGTGGCGCGTGGACCGACAGGCGAGCGGAGCGTTGGTCCCGGACGTCACCCTCGACCGGACGAGCCCCGTACCGCTCTACTACCAGGTCGCGACCCGGCTGCAGCAGCAGATCGAGGAGGGCGACATCCCCGTCGGCTCCCGGCTGGAGAACGAGGTCGAGCTCGCCGACCGGCTCGGGGTCTCCCGCCCGACCATGCGCCGCGCCATCTCCTACCTGGTCGAACGCGGGATGCTCGTGCGCAAGCGCGGCGTCGGCACCCAGGTCGTGCACCCCAAGGTCCGCCGCCCCGTCGAGCTGTCCAGCCTGTACGACGACCTGCTCAAGAGCGGGCAGGCGCCGCGCACGGAGATCCGGGAGTTCGAGGTCCGGCCGGCCCCCGACCAGATCGCCGAGGCGCTCGGGATCCCCTTCGGGTCCGAGGTCACCTGGATCGAGCGGCTGCGCTACGCCGGCGACGAGCCGCTGGCGCTGATGCACAACGCCGTGCCGGTCGACGTGCTGCGGCCGCGCCGGGAGGACCTGGAGCGCAACGGCCTCTACGACCTGCTGCGCGCGGCCGGGCACGTGCCGCGCATGGCGAACCAGACCGTCGGCGCACGGACGGCGAGCGCGGCGGAGGCACGGATCCTCGACGAGGCCCGCGGTGCCCCGCTGCTCACCATGACCCGCACCGCCTGGGACGCCGGGGGCAAGGCCGTCGAGTACGGCTCGCACCTCTACCGCGCCAGCCGGTACTCCTTCGAGCTCAACCTCACGAGCTGACGCGGGAAGGTTGAACGCGCAACCAGCGTTGCCGGAGGCATGACGAAGAAGATCGGGTTCCTGTCCTTCGGGCACTGGCAGGACGCGCCGGGGTCACGGACGCGATCGGCCGCCGACGCCCTGCACCAGACGATCGAGCTGGCCGAGGCGGCCGAGGAGCTCGGCGTCGACGGCGCCTACGTCCGGGTCCACCACTTCGAGCGGCAGCTGGCCTCGCCCTTCCCGCTGCTGTCCGCGATCGCCGCGCGCACGCGCCGCATCGAGATCGGGACCGGCGTGATCGACATGCGGTACGAGAACCCGCTGTACATGGCGGAGGAGGCCGCGGCCACGGACCTGATCGCCGGCGGGCGGCTGCAGCTCGGCGTCAGCCGGGGGTCGCCCGAGATCGCGCTGAACGGCGCGGAGTCCTTCGGCTACCGGCCGGGTGACGGCCGGACCGCGGCGGACCTCGCCCGCGCGAAGACGGAGCTGTTCCTCGCGGCGATCGACGGGGCGGCGGTGGCGACGACCGACCCGCAGCGGGCCGGCGTGCGGGCGGGGCTGGCGATCCAGCCGCAGGCGCCCGGTCTGCGCGAGCGCATCTGGTGGGGCTCGGGCACGCGGGGCACCGCGGTCTGGGCCGCGGAGCAGGGGATGAACCTGCAGAGCTCGACGCTGCTGTCCGAGGACACCGGCGAGCCGTTCGACCGGCTGCAGGCCGAGCAGATCCGCGCCTACCGCGCGGCCTGGGCCGAGCACGAGCACGGGCGCAGGCCGCGGATCTCGGTGTCGCGCAGCGTTCTGCCCGTGACCAGCGAGCTGGACCGCCGGTACTTCGGGACGCGGGGTGAGGGCGACCAGGTCGGCCTGCTCGAGGGCGTGCGCGCCCGCTTCGGGCGGACCTACGTCGGCGAACCCGACGCGATCGCCGCCGAGCTCGCGGCCGACGAGGCCGTCCGCGAGGCAGACACGGTGCTGTTCACGGTGCCGAACCAGCTGGGCGTGGAGTACAACGCGCGGATCCTCGAGACGATCACGCGGCACGTCGCGCCAGCGATCGGGTGGGCGCCCGCGACCGCCGCCGCATCGTCAGAACTGACGATGTGAGCTGCAGCGGATCCTGAAACACCCGCGCCGCGCGGCCCGTTGTGAGTACTGGAACGTTCAAGAAGTGCGAGGAGAGACGATGAGCGAGCAGGTGCGCGCGCAGCTGCGGCTGCTGCACGACGAGTACGTGTCGGCGGTGAACTCCGCCGTCGAGGAGGGCCGCGAGGACCTGGTGGAGCGGCTGGCGGCCGACTACCCGGACGAGGCGCTGCGGATCATGTCCGAGTACGAGGGCGTCCGCGACGCCGCCTGACGGGGTCTGAGCGGCGCCGATCCCGGTGACCGCCCGACGCTGGGTGCGGCGCCGTCCGCCGGGTGGCAGGCTCCCCGCCGTGCCCTCACTCCAGGTGGCGCCGGCCCCGGCCCGCCGCCGCGTGCGGATCGGACGGGTGGTCGCCGGCCTGTGCCTCCCGCTCTGTCTGCTCGTCGCCTGTGCCCGGCCGGGCGTGGACCAGCTGGCCCCCGATCCCGCGGACCGCACCGCGGCGCCACCGGCACCGGCGACGGCGGCGCCGCCGGCCGCCCTGGCAGCCCGGAGCACCCCGCTGCCGGACCCCTCGTCGGCTCCCGCCCCGAGCACCGTCCCGACCACCCCGGCCCTCGCGGCGGAGGACGTCCTGGCCGGCCTGACCCGGCGGGAGGTGCCCCCCGACGGCGCCGGGAACCTGGCCGTGGTGCCCGGCTCGACGCCCGCGCCGGGGCCGGGCCCGGCCCGCACGCTGAGCGTGGCGGTCGAGGCCGGCCTGCCGGTCGACGCCGAGGAGTTCGCGAGCTTCGTGATGACCACCCTGAACGACCCGCGGGGCTGGGGGGCCGGGGGCGCGCTGTCCTTCGCCCGCACGGACGGCGAGTCCGCGATCCACCTGGTGCTCGCCACCCCGGGCACCACGAACCGGCTGTGCGCGCCGCTGGACACCGCCGGCGAGGTGTCCTGCCGCAACCAGGAGATGGTGGTGCTGAACTTCCGGCGCTGGGTCGAGGCGACCCCGGAGTACGCCGGCAACCCGACGGGCTACCGGCAGTACCTGGTCAACCACGAGGTCGGGCACGCGCTGGGGCACGCGCACGAGACCTGCCCGGGCCCCGGCCTGCCCGCTCCGGTCATGCAGCAGCAGACCCTCGGCCTGCAGGGCTGCACGCAGAACAGCTGGCCCCATCCGTGACGGGCCGGCCGGGGCGACCCCGGCCGGCCCGCGCCGCACCCCCGCCGTCAGCGCACGGCCGCCCCGGCCGTCACGTCCCTCCGGGCGCGGTCGGGATCCCGTTCGGCGGCACCGGGGTCTCGCCGTTCGTCGCGTCCGTGATGGGCGCGTCGCCGTTGGTGGTCGTGCGGACCGGCGTGAGCGCCTTGGTGCTCTGCCCGGTCACCTGCACGACCTTCACCCCGGACATGCCGCTGTGCTTGTCCGGCGTGAACCGGTAGGGCGCGGCCCACGGGCCCTGGAACTGCGTGCCGCCCTTCTCGATCGCCTCGACCAGCCCCTGCCGGGTCGGGTTCGGCCCGGCCGCCAGCAGCGCCTGGACGAACGCGTAGCCCTGGGACATCCCGAAGATCCGGAAGTTGGTCAGCGGACCGCCGTCCCCGTGCGCCTTCCAGATCGCGTCGAACTGGGCGGTCCACGGGTCGGCCGCGTTGTCCGCCCGGGGCAGGTACTCGTCGGTGATGATCCCGTTCAGCAGCGAGCTGTCGGTGACCTGGCCCTGGGAGAACCGGCCCAGCAGCGAGCCGACCAGCACCGGGTCGGCGCCGATGTTGCTGTAGACCCACTGCGGCTTGTAGTTCAGCTTCTGCCCCTGCAGCTGGGTCAACGCGGTGTAGGAGGGCACGTTGAACCCGATCACGAGGTCGGCGTTCGCGGCCTGCAGCGCCGACATCTGCGGGCCGATGTCGGTGTTGCCCGGGGTGTAGCGCTGCACCGACACGATCTGGCGGTCCAGGTACCGGCGGATGCCCCGCTCGGCGTCCTGGCCGACGTCGTCGTTCTGCAGGAACAGGCCGACCCGGGCCTGCGGGAAGGTCTTCGCGACGTGGTCGGCGAGGATCTTCGCCTCGACCTCGTAGTCCGGCTGCCAGCCGAAGGTCATCGGGTACTTCTGCGGCTGGTCCCACAGCAGCGAGCCCGAGGACACGAAGAGGTCCGGCACGCCCTCGGCGTTGAGGAAGTCCAGCACCGCGCCGTGCGTCGGCGTGCCCAGCCCGCCGAGGACGGCGAAGACCTGGTCCTGCAGCACCAGCTCGTTGACGACCTGGCTGGTCTGGGTGGGGTTGTAGGCGTCGTCCCGGAAGACGTAGTCGATCTTCCGGCCGTTGACGCCGCCGTTCGCGTTGACCCAGTCGAAGTAGGCCTTGGTCCCGGTGGGGATCTCGCTGTAGCCCGGCGCCGCGACCCCGGTGAGCGGGAAGTGCGAGCCCACCTTGACCGTGTCGGCGGTGATGCCGACGGTCGATCCCCCGCCCTCCGTGGAGCCGCCCGAGCCGGAGTCGGGCCGGCCGCCCGCCCCGCACCCCGCGAGCGCCAGGACGGCGCCGAGGGCGAGGGCCGCCAGCGCCCGTACCCGCCTTGACCTGCGCATCAGGACCTCCTTGTCCTCTCCTCCGGCGCACCGGCCGGAGCGGTCGTGCGTGCGCGCCACCGGGCCCGCACGGTCCCCACCACGCCTCCGGGCGCGAGCAGGATGACGAGGATGAGCACCGCGCCGTAGACGAAGGGCGCGAGCTGCGCGGCCTGCACGTCCGTGAGCCCGGCCGAGGTGCCCAGGTTGGTCACCGCGGGCGGCAGGAACACCAGCAGCGCGCTGCCCAGCACGGCGCCGAGCAGGCTGCCGAGCCCGCCGACGACCACCGCCGTGAGCAGCGAGATCGACAGCACGATGGTGAAGCCGGTCGGGGCCGCGAGGCGGACCACGACGCCGAGCACGCCGCCGGCGAGCCCGGCGCACGCCGCGCTGACCGTGAACGCCAGCACCCGCACCCGGCTCAGCCGGATGCCGGCCAGCTCGGCGGCCACCTCGTCGTCGCGCACGGCCCGCCAGATCCGGCCGACCCGGCACGCCGCCAGGTTGGCCAGCAGCAGGAACGCCACGATCGCGATCACCCAGCCCACGTAGGCGAGGTACTTCGCGCTGCTGGTCTCGTTGGCGGACAGGAAGTACACGGCGTCGGCGAACCAGTCCGGCGGCCGCGGCGAGGGGATGGGCAGGCCCTGCTCGCCGCCGAGGGCGTCGTGGAAGTGGATGGCGAGGCCGGGCAGCGCCACCGCGAAGGCCAAGGTGGCGCCGGCCAGGTAGGGACCCTTGAGCCGGGCGGCCGCCGCACCGACGACCACGCCGACCACCGCGGTGATCCCGGCCGCGATCACCAGCACCACCAGCAGCGGGATCCCGGCGGGCAGCAGCAGCCCCGCCGTGTAGGCGCCGACGGCCATGAGCGCGCCGTGCCCCAGCGAGATCTGCCCGTTGAGCCCGGTCAGCACGGTCAGGCCCGCGGCGGCGATCGCGTAGTACGACATGGTCGCGAACTGGGAGTTCCGGAACGGTCCGGTCAGCTCCAGCACCAGCACCACGACCACCAGGGCCAGCAGCGCGAGCACGGCGTGCCGGGCGAACGTGGCCCGCGGCCGGAACCGCGCCGCGAGGCCCGCCCAGCGCCCCGGGTCCCGGCCGGAGCGGGACGCGGTGCCCGCCTGCTCGGTGGGGCGCACCGGCGCGGCCATCAGACCCTCCGCGCCGCGGTGCGGGCGAACAGGCCCTGCGGCCGGACGAGCAGCACCGCCACCAGCACGGCCAGCGCGGCCAGCGGCACCAGGTCGCTGCCGACGTAGCCGGTGACGAGCGCCAGGATCACGCCCATGGCCAGCCCGCCGACCACGGCGCCGCCCGGGGAGTCGAGCCCGCCGAGCACCGCGGCCACGAACCCGTTGACGATCACGGTGTCCATGTAGGCGGGCCAGACGAGGCTGCCGCTCGCGATCAGCACGCCCGCCAGCGAGCCGACCAGCGCCGCCAGCGCCCAGCCGAGGGTGAGCATCCGGCCGACCGGCACGCCGAGCAGCCGGGCCACCTCGCCGTCGAACGCCGAGGCACGCATCCGCAGCCCGACGTCGGTGAAGCGGAACAGGGCGACCAGGCCCAGCAGCACCACGGCCACCGCGCCGATCGTGATGAGCATGCTGGGGGTGAGCGCGATCGTCACGTCCCCGATCGGGAAGCCCTCGAGCCCGGCCGGCGCCGGGAAGGAGCGGAACTGGGCGCCGAAGAGGATCGACGCGAGCGCCTGCAGGGCCACGAACAGGCCGAGGGTCACGATCACCGCGCCCAGCTCGTTGTGCGGCCCGACCCGGCGCACCACCACCCGCTCGACGCCCGCGCCGAGCACCACACCGGAGGCCAGCGCGGTCAGCAGCCCGACCCACCAGCTCCCGGTCGCCTCGACGACCAGCAGGGCCAGGTAGGTGGTGAAGGCGGCCATCGCGCCCTGGGCGAAGTTCACCACCCGGGTGGCCCGCCAGATCAGCACCAGGGCCAGCGCGAACGCGGCGTACACCGCGCCCTGGCCGAGGCCGGTGAGCAGGGTGTTCACGAACTGCAGCACGGGTCTCCTCCCGTCGTCGGCGATCGCGGGCTCAGAAGCCCAGGTAGGCGTGCCGGAGGGCGTCGTCGGCGGCGAGCTCGCGGGCCGGGGCGCTCGCGACGACGCGGCCGAGGTTCAGCACCACGCCGACGTCGGCCACGGACAGGGCGCTGCGGGCGTTCTGCTCGACGAGCAGGACCGCGAGGCGGGACCCCTCGACCCGCTCGCGGAGCAGCTCGAAGATCTGGGAGACCACGCGCGGGGCCAGGCCCAGCGAGGGCTCGTCGAGCAGCAGGACGTCCGGGCCGCAGGCCAGGGCCCGGCCGATCACCAGCATCTGGCGCTCGCCGCCGGACAGGGTGTGCGCGTCCCGGCGGCGGCGCTCGGCCAGCGGAGGGAACATCGCGTACACGTCGTCGATCGCGGTGTCGGTGCGCCCGCGGGCCTTCCCGAGCAGCGCGCCGAGCCGCAGGTTCTCGTCCACGGTCAGCTCGGTGATCACCCCGCGGCCCTCGGGGACGTGCGCGATCCCGGCCCGGGCGATGCGCTCCGGCGGGGCGCCGGTCAGGTCCACCTCGCCGGCGTGCACGCTCCCGGACCGCGCGGGGACCAGGCCGGAGACGGTGCGCAGCAGCGTGGTCTTGCCCGCACCGTTGGCGCCGAGCACGGCGGTGATCCGCCCCGGTTCGGCCGTGACGTCGACGCCGTCGAGCGCCGTGACCGGGCCGTAGCCCGCGGTCAGTCCGCTCACCCGCAGGGCCGCGGTGGTGGCGGGCGCGCTCACCGGTGGGCCTCCTCGCCCAGGTAGGCCGCCACGACCGCCGGGTCCCGCCGCACGGCGTCGGGCGGGCCCTCCGCGACCACCTTCCCGAAGTCCAGCACGGTGATCCGGTCGCACACGCTCATCACCAGGTCCATGTGGTGCTCGACCAGCACGACGGCCATCCGGTCCGCCAGGCCGCGCAGCAGCGCGCCCAGCTCGTCCATCTCGTCGCCGCCCAGGCCGCTCGCCGGCTCGTCGAGCAGCAGCAGCTCGGGCTCGGCGACCAGCGCCCGGGCCAGCGCGACCCGCTTCTGCACCGGGTACGGCAGGCTCCCGGGCAGCTGGTCGGCGTGGTGCGCCGCGCCCAGCTCGTCGAGCGCGGCGAGGGCGCGCTCGCGCAGCGCCCGCTCGTCCCGGTCGGAGCGGCGCAGGGCCAGCAGCCCGGACAGGAACCCGGCGCGGCGGTGCCGGTCGGCCCCGACCATGACGTTCTCGGCGACGGTGAGCCCGCGGAAGAGCCCGACGCCCTGCAGCGTCCGGGCGATCCCCATGCGCGCCAGCTGGTGCGGGCGCAGCCGGCGCTCGGGCGTGCCGTGCCAGCGCAGGCTCCCGGAGTCGGGGCGGACGAAGCCGCAGCAGACGTTGAACAGCGTGGTCTTGCCCGCGCCGTTCGGGCCGATCACGCCGTGCACGCCGCGCGGCGGCACGGCGAGCGAGACCCGGTCGAGGGCGACCAGGCCACCGAACCGCACCGCGACCTCGTCGACGGCGAAGAGGACGTCACCGCCGGTGGCGGGGGAGCCGGGAGCCGGGGCGGGATCGGCGGGCGGTGCGGTCACGGGGCGGCCTCCCGGGCTGCGACGGCGGTGTCGGCGGGGTGCGTGGACGGCGTGCGGCGGCGGCGGGGATCGGTCCCCGGTGGTGAGCGAGATCACCCGGACGGGGAACAGATTGGGCGCAGCGTCCAGCGAAGGCCATGGGCGCGGCGCCCAGGAATCCGGTCCGGATCCTGGGCGGAACGCCCGAATGGGTGGACGATCCGTTGTGACCTGCTGCACAGTGGCCGGGTGCGTCCCGTCGACGAGGAGCGGCGCGCCCCGGGCCGCAGGCCGGACCGCGAGCTGGACGCGGCCGCCGACGAGGCATTGCGGGTGCTGGGCGCCGCGCTCTTCGACGAGCTCGACGCCCTGGCCGACCGGCTCGCCCTGAGCGTGCTGCGGCGCGAACGCTCCTACCTCGAGCTGGACCTGGTCGACGAGCTGCGCCAGGCCTGCCGGGTGAACCTGCTGCGCGGCATCGAGGTGCTGGCCGACGTGGTGCCCGACGGGGTCGACCCGGGGGACACCACGCGCGAGACCGGGCGTCGGCGGGCCCGGCAGGGCGTCCCGCTCGAGGCCGTGCTGCACGCCTACCGGCTCGGCTGCCGAATCCTGTGGGAGGCGCTGCGCACCGCCTCCCGGACACGGTTCGGCGGCGCCTACGACGCCGGGCTGCTCGACGCGGCCGGGTACGTCCTGCGCACCAACGACGGCAGTTCCGCCGCCCTCGTCGACGCCTACCGGCACGAGGAGCAGCGGATGCGGGGCCAGGACCTCGGTCGCCGGCGCGCCACGCTCGACGCGCTGCTGGCCGGGCGGGGCCGCGATCCCGGCTTCGCGCGGGACGCGGCGGCGGTCCTCGGCCTGCCGTCCGGCGGCCCCGTGCTGTGCGTGGTCGGCGGGATCGAGCGCGCCGGCCGGGACCCGTTGCGGGACCCGCACGAGACGCTGGCGGCGCACCGGATCGCCTCGTTCTGGATGCTGCGCGAGGACGAGCTGGTCGGGCTCCTCGCGCCCTCACCGCGCCGGGCGGAGGAGGTGCCCCGGATCCTGGAGCCGCAGGTGGTGGGCCGGGTGGGGCTGTCGGCGGCGGTCGCGGACCTCGGAGCGGCCGACGCCGCGTACCGGATGGCCCGCACGGCGCTGCGCACGCTGACCGCCCCGGGGCTCGCGGTGCTCGACGACCGGCTGCCCGAGGCCCTGCTCGCGGACAGCCCCGAGCTGCTGCCGCGGGTCCTCGACGCCGGGCTCGGCGGGCTCCCGGCCCTGCCCGAGGCGGACCGCGCCGTGCTGCTCGAGACGCTCGAGGCGCTGCTGGAGCACGGCGGCTCGCCCACGCACGCGGCGCAGGCGCTGTTCTGCCACCGCAACACCGTGATCTACCGGATGCGCCGGATCGAGGCGGTGACGGGGCGGCGGATCTCCGAGCCGCGCGACCGGCTGCTGCTCAGCCTGGGCGTGATGGCGGCGCGCACCGCCGGGAGCGGGTCGGACACCGACGGCGGGCCGGGCGCGACGGGCGGGCCCGACCAGGACGGGGACACCCGCAGGCGGTGAGCCGTTCACCCGGGCGCCGCCCGCCGGCCGCCCGCCGCTCATCCGGGCGCGATGGAGTGCACCGATGCGCCTGGCCGTCCTCGACCTCGTCGGCACCACGATCGCCGACGGCGGCCTGGTCCTCGACGCGGTGCGCCGCGGCCTGACGGCGGTCGGCGTGCCGGTGGCCGGCCCGCGGTTCCCGGCGCTGCACCGGCAGGCCCGGGCCACCACGGACCGGCCGGTGCTCCGGGTCTTCGCGGACCTGCTCGACGGCGACCTGCGCCGGGCACGGCTCGCGGCCGACGCCTACGAGGCCCACCTGCGTGCCGCGGCGGAACAGGGCCGGGTGCGGGAGGTGCCGGGGGCGGCAGCGGCCATCGCCGCGCTGCGCGAGGCCGGGACCACGGTCGCGCTGGCGGGCGGGGTCGGCGCCGGGACGCGGGACGTGCTGGTCGCCCGCGCGGGCCTGGTGGCCGACCTGCTGCTCGCGCCGGCCGACGTCGGCGGGCGCGGCTGGCCGGAGCCCGACCTGGTCCTGGCCGCGGCGAGGGCGGCCGACGCCGAACCCGCGGAGTGTGTGGTCGTGGCGGACTCGACCGCCGGGATGGCCGCGGCGGCGCGCTCGGGTGCCGGGCTGGCGCTGGGGGTGCAGAGCGGGGCGCACACGCCCGCCCGGCTCCGTGCGGCCGGGGCCCACGACGTGCTGGAGTCGGTCGTGGAGGTCCCGGCGCGGCTGGGCCTGCCCCAGCCGCCGGTGGTCGCGCGGCCGGGGGAGCCGGCCGACGGTCAGCTGGTCTCCTCGGACCCGTTGACCACCGGCGGGGTCAGCCCGTAGTTGCCCCGGTAGAACAGCAGGGGCAGCCGGGTCGGGTCGGCGCCGAGGTCGGCGACCTGGCCGAGGACGATGGTGTGGTCGCCGCCGTCGTACTCGTTCCACAACGTGCAGTCGATCCACGCGCTCACGCCCTCGAGCACGGGGGAACCGGAGGGGGCGGGCTGCCAGGTCACGCCGGCGAACTTGTCCGTGCCGGAGCGGGCGAACCCGTTGCTGTACTCCTGGTGGTCCTCGGCGAGCACGTTCACGCAGAAGGAGCCCACCTCCCGGATCCGGGGCCACGTGGAGGAGGTGCGCGCGGGGGAGAAGGAGATCAGCGGCGGGTCCAGGGACAGCGAGGCGAACGACTGGCAGGTGAAGCCCAGCGGCCCGTCCGGTCCCTGCGCGGTGATCACGACGACGCCCGACACGAAGTGACCCAGGACGTCCCGCATGGCCTCGGGGGTCACCGGCTGGGGAGTCTCCGTCGTACTCGGCATGTCCCGAGCCTAGGCAGCGGACGCCCGGATCTCCATGCCTCGCGGGAGGGCGCTGGGCCACACGCCGGACACAGCCGGACCGCCGGGCCGGGAGATCCACCGATCGGGCCCGCCTGTCGGCACGGCGCCGCGGGGGGCCGGCCCGAGAATGATCGCCGGCCGACGGCGCCCCCGTCTCGTGGGGAGCCCGGTGGGGCGGCGTCGGCCCCGCGTCGCACACGAGAACGCCGCGGCCCCGCACCCGGGTGGGTGCGGGGCCGCGGTGATGTCGATCGCTGTCGACCGGCGCCGGTCGGTGCCGGCCGGCGGCAGCTGCTCAGCTGGCGTAGGCGCGCAGGCGGTCCGCCCGCTCGCCGACCCGCAGCTTCGCCATGACCTCGCGCTCGATCTGGCGCACCCGCTCACGGGAGAGCCCGAAGCGGCGGCCGATCTGGTCGAGCGTGCGCGGCTGGCCGTCGTCGAGGCCGTAGCGCATCCGGATGACCGCCTGCTCGCGCTCCTCGAGCGTGCCGAGCACGCGGCGCAGGTCGTCGTGCAGCAGGTGCGAGATCACGGTGTTCTCGGCGTCGGCCGCCATGTCGTCCTCGATGAAGTCCCCGAGCGGGGCCTCCTCGTCGCTGCCGACCGGCATGTCGAGGCTCACCGGGTCCCGCGCGTGGTCGAGCAGGTCCGCGATCTTGTCCTCGGGCAGGCCGGACTCCGCGGCCAGCTCCTCGTGGGTGGCCTCGCGGCCCAGGCGCTGGTGCATGTCCCGCTTGATCCGGGCCAGCTTGTTGACCTGCTCCACCAGGTGCACGGGCAGCCGGATGGTGCGGGCCTGGTCGGCCATGCCGCGGGTGATCGCCTGCCGGATCCACCACGTGGCGTAGGTCGAGAACTTGAAGCCCTTCGCGTAGTCGAACTTCTCCACCGCGCGGATCAGGCCCAGGTTGCCCTCCTGGATGAGGTCGAGCAGCGGCATGCCGCGGCCCGTGTAGCGCTTGGCCAGCGAGACGACCAGGCGCAGGTTGGCCTCGAGCAGATGGTTGCGGGCCCGCTCGCCGTCGCGCACCACGGCCCGCAGGTCCCGGGCGTGGGCCGGGTCGAGCTCGCGGCCCTCGGCGCGTGCGGTGTCGAGCACGTGCGACGCGAAGACGCCGGCCTCGATCCGCTTGGCGAGGTCGACCTCCTCCGCCGCGGTGAGCAGAGCGGTCTTGCCGATCCCGTTCAGGTACACCCGGACCAGGTCGGCCGCCGGGCTCTGCGCGTCGAGATCCTCGGCGGTCAGCTCCGGCCGGCCGGTCTCCTGCGACTCCTCGGTCACCTCGTCGGTCGCCTCGTCGGTCGCCTCGTCGGTCGCCTCGGTCACCGTCTCGTCGGTGATCTCCTCCGGCGCCTCGGGGGCCGCCGCGGTCGCGGGCGTGCCCGTCGCGGACGTGCTCCGCCCGCGGGCCGACTTCTTCGCGGCGCCGGAGCGCGAGGACGAGGTACGCTGTCCGGGAACGCGAGCCGGCGTGCGGCGCCGGGTGGGCGCGGGCGCGGTGTCGCTACCGGTGCTCCGGCGTGCGGATCCGGCGTGTGCAGGCTCCAGTGCGGGATCCACCGTCGGTGCCACTGTCATGGACGTTCCTCCCCTAACGCGACCCGGGCGGTTCGCCAGTGGGGCAGGCCCTCCGCCGGGGTTCTACAGGGTTGAACGCACAGGTGCGGATAAACGTTCCCGGCTCCGCGCATCCGCCGTGCGGGTGACGGGAGCCGGGAACGTGTCCGCCCGTCAGGCGACGCCGGTGATGCCGCTCGTGGAGTGCGCCCGGACCTCCGCCATGAGCGCCGGCCAGTCGCGGTGCAGGGCGTTTCGCCCGGTGAACAGGCCCAGGTGGCCCCCGGCGGCCACCCGCTTCGTGATCAGCTCCGCGGGCGTGGAGACGTGGTCGGCGATCGCGAACAGCTGCGCCGGCGGCGTGATGTGATCCGTGGCACCCGCGAGCAGGAACAGCGGGCAGGAGATCGCGTCCAGCCGGGCCGGGCGGCCGTCGACCTCGAGCTCGCCGCGCACCAACCGGTTGCGCCAGAACAGGTGCTCCACCAGCCAGAGGTAGAACGCCCCCGGGATGTCCTGGGTGTGCTTGAACCAGTCCTCGAACACCCGGTACCGCTCGACGTGCGCCGGGTCGTCGACGTCGGCCAGCAGCCGCAGCTGGCGGCCGACCTCCGCCTGCGGCTGGATCATCACGAAGTTGGCCAGCACCGCGGCGCCGGCCATGTTCCCGCCGTTGGCCGCGACCAGGGCACGGTAGGGCGCGAGGCCGAACCGGCCGGCGAGCGCCTGTGTGGACGCCGTGATGACCGACTCGCCCGCGTGGAAGTCGATCGGGGCGCCGGCGAGCGTCAGCGTGTGCACCCGCTCGGGGTGCAGCGTCGCGTAGATGGTCGCGAGCCAGCCGCCCTGGCAGTCGCCGACGAGGTTGGCCCGCCCGCCCATCCGGCGGATCGAACGGTCGATCACGTCGAGGTAGTCGGTGATGGTGACCCGCTTGGTCGCGGACGTCGCCGGGCGCCAGTCCAGCGAGTACAGCCGGGTCAGGCCGGACCCGCGCAGCGCGGTCAGCTGGCTCTGTCCCGGGGCGAAGTCGACGACGGTCGAGCTGTGCCCGGCCTGCGGCGGCAGCACCAGCGTGGGGACGACCGGATCGGCGCGGTGCTCGTCCGCGGTGAAGTCGCGCAGCACCGCGAAGTCCGTCTCGAGGGTGATCCGGTGCGGGAGGTGCCAGCGCGGCTCGGCCCGGTCGAGCACGGTGGTCACCCACGACGCCGTGCGCGTGGGCGCGGCCCACGGGCGGCGGGCGAGCGACCACCAGGCGGCGCCGGCGGCCCGGCCGGCCTCGGCGAGGGTGCGCCCGGTCGTCGCGGTGCCGTAGCGCAGGAGGAAGCGGTAGGGGTGGTCGGCGGCGGGGCCGCCGACCGGGGTGCCCGCGAGCTCCTCCGTGGCGTTCCGCTCGAGCGTGCTCTCGCCGGTGTCGCCGGACAGCGCGGTGGTCATGGTCGTCTCCCATCGCCGGTGATGCTCGACCGTTGTGTCGTGTGCTACTCGACGGTAATTCTTGGTGGGTATCCCGAGCAACAGGAGACCTACCCGGCGGTAGTGCTTGCTATGCCAAGCGCAGGTGACGGGGCTTACGGAGTGACGTGGATCCTCCGTCCGCACTTACCGTCGAGTACCCCCCACCATGGTGCGACCGCCCGCCGGAGAGCCCGATCGGCCCGGGGCGGGCACACGTCGCACATGGGGGAGGCCACGGCCGATGACGTCCAGGAACACACTCGCAGCAGTCCCGCCGACCGCGGGGGCGGCCGGCGAGGACGCGCCCTCCGACCGGGCCCGCGCCGAGGAGCGTGCGCGCCGGGTGGTCGGGTCGGTCGCCGACGCGGTGAAGGAGAGGCTCGACCCGCGGACCGTCGCCGCGCGCGTGGACCCGATCGGCTTCGTGCCCGCGCTCGCCGGCGCCGCCAAGGCGGTGGTGACCCATCCGGGCACGGCCGCGAAGGTCGGTCTGGGTTGGGGCCTCGACGCGTCGCGCGCGGGTGCCGTCTCCGCACTGCGGGCGTTCGGGGCGACGACCGAGGGGCCGGCCGCGGTCGCCGAGCGCGACCCGCGCTACAAGGACCCGGTCTGGGAGGAGAACGCCTGGTACTGGCTCTGCCGGCAGGAGTACACCCTGTTCGCGAACCGGCTGCGCGAGCTGGCCGCGGGCCTCGAGCTCGAGCCGGTCACCCGCCGGAAGATCGACTTCCTGGTCGCCCAGCTCATCGAGGCCGCGGCGCCGCCGAACTGGCCGGCCGGCAGCCCGGGCATGGTGCAGAAGGCCTTCGAGACCGGCGGGCGCAGCCTGGTCCGCGGGGCCCGCAACGCCCTGCGCGACCTCGTGCAGAACCGCGGCCTGCCCCGGCAGAACACGCCTGGCGAGTTCGTGGTGGGCGAGCACCTCGCCACCACCCCCGGCAAGGTGGTCTACCGCAACCGCCTGATCGAGCTGATCCAGTACGCCCCGCAGACCCCGCAGGTCCACGAGATCCCGCTGCTCATGAGCCCGCCGTGGATCAACAAGTTCTACATCATGGACCTCGCCCCGGGGCGCAGCCTCGTGGAGTGGGCGGTGCAGCACGGGCACACCGTGTTCATGATCAGCTACCGGGACCCGGACTCGACGCTGCGGGACCTCACGGTGAGCGACTACCTGCTCGAGGGCCCGCTGACCGCGCTCGACGTCGTCCAGGAGATCACCGGCGCGCCCAAGGTCAACGTGGCCGGGCTGTGCCTCGGCGGGACGATCGCGGCCTCGATGCTGGCCTGGCTCGCGGCCCGCGGCGACGACCGGGTCAACAGCCTCACCCTGATGAACACCCTGCTGGACTTCACCGGGCCGGGGATCCTCGGCGTGTTCACCGACGAGGCGACCGTGGCCCGGCTCGAGCGCACCATGCGCAAGGACGGGTACCTGCCGGCGTCGAGCATGAAGATGACCTTCGACCTGCTCCGCGCCACCGACCTGCTGTGGCGCTACGTCGAGGCCAACTGGCTGCAGGGCCGCGACCCCGAGCCGTTCGACATGCTCACCTGGAACGCCGACTCCACCCGGATGCCCGCCGAGATGCAGGCCGAGTACCTGCGCACCTGCTACATCCGCAACGAGCTGGCCGAGGGCAAGCTCGAGCTCGCCGGGGAGCGGCTGGACCTGCAGAACGTCCGCCAGGACGCCTACGTCATCACCGCGGAGCGGGACCACATCGCGCCGTGGGAGTCGGTGTACCTGGGTGCGCGCCGGCTCGGCGGCACCGTGCGGTTCGTGCTGTCGAACTCCGGCCACATCGCCGGCGTGGTCAACCCGCCCTCGCCGAAGTCGCGGCACTGGTTCACCGAGACGTCCGAGCTGCCGGAGAGCGCCCAGGACTGGCGCGACGACGCCACCGAGCAGCGGGCGAGCTGGTGGGAGGACTGGGCGAACTGGGCCGAGGAGCACGGCGGCGACAAGGTCGCGCCGCCGCCGCTGGGGTCGGACGCCCACCCGCCGCTCGGCGACGCCCCGGGCACCTACGTGCTGCGGAGCTGAACCCCCGACCGCCCGGGGCCGCGACACCGCGGCCCCGGATCGGGAAGACTGGGGGCATGACGACGGGTGGCGGTGCCGGTCCGGCGGAGGACCGGGCGCGGAACGGGGGCTGGTCCGACCAGGTCAACGCGCTGGGCGGGTTCATCCGTGCCCAGCGCCAGATGGCCAAGCTCTCGCTGCGCGAGATGGCCTCCATGACCCGCGTCTCCAACGCGTACCTCAGCCAGGTGGAGCGCGGGCTGCACCAGCCCTCGCTCAAGGTCCTGCACTCCATCGCCGACGCGCTGCACCTCAACGCCGAGCAGCTGCTGCAGCAGGCGGGGTGGAGCGCGGGGGCCGCCGCCGGGACGAACGGCCGCACCGACCCGGCCGCGGAGGAACCCGCGACCGGGCCGTGCTCGGTCGAGGAGGCCGTGCGCGCCGAGACGCGCCTGAGCGAGGAGCAGAAGACGGCGCTGCTCGGGGTCTACCGGAGCTTCCTGGAGTCCTGACGGCGGGGCGGTGGGGCCGCAAGCGGGGCCGTGACCGGGCCCACCACCAGCGCTGATTGACATACTTAACGGGGGTGCGTAGTTTAGGTAGCGCGCCGCCGAACCGGCGTGCGCCACCGACACTCCGGCCCCGACCGGGGCCGAGGAAGGAGGCCGGAATGGCCGGCACCAGCGAGAAGCTCACCGACTTCGCGAAGCGTGGCCAGGAGGCCGTCAGCTCCGCGTTCGACGCCTGGACCGACGCGGTCGGCTCGCTCACCTCGTTCCGCCCCTCCGCGGCGGACGCGCAGAGCCTGCTCGACAGCTCCTACGGCGCCGCCGAGAAGGTCCTCGCCAGCCAGCGCGACTTCGCCAAGAGCGTGCTCGAGGCGGGCGTGCAGGTCGTCGAGACCGTGGGCGAGCAGGCCGACAAGGTCTCGGCGAAGGCCCGCACCACCGCGGCCCGCAAGGCCACGCCGGGCGTCTGACCCGCGGGTCAGGTCTCGACCAGCACCGTGAAGGGGCCGTCGTTCACCGACGCGACGGCCATCGCGGCGCCGAACACCCCCGTCTCGACGTGCGCGCCCCGCGCGCGCAGGGCGGCCACCACGGCGTCGATCACGGGCTCGGCCACCTCCGGCCGGGCCGCGGCGGACCACGAGGGCCTGCGGCCCTTGCGGGTGTCGCCGTAGAGCGTGAACTGGCTGACCACCAGCAGCGGGGCGCCCGCGTCGGCGCACGACCGCTCGCCGTCGAGCAGCCGCAGCTCCCAGAGCTTGCGGGCCATCCGCTCGACGTCCTCGGCGCCGTCGGCGTGGGTCACACCCAGCAGCACGAGCAGGCCCTCGCCCTCGATCGCGCCGACGGTCCGGCCGTCGACGGCGACCGAGGCGCCGCGGACCCGGGAGGCCACGGCCCTCACGCCGCGGTCCCGGCCGGCTCGGTGGCGGGCAGCAGCACGCCGTGTCGCACGAACTCCCGCACGGCCGGCAGAGCGGCCCGCACCAGGGCGTCGACCGGCCGGTCGTGGGCGAAGGACAGCAGCGCGAACAGCTCCGCCAGGGGCAGCGCGCCCGAGCACCCCGCGAGCTGCGCGGCGGCGGGCTCGTCGACCTCGTGCCGCCACTGCGGCCCGTCGGCGAGCACGACCGCCGCGCCCGCGTCGGACCAGCCCTCGTCGCCGGCCACGGCGTAGCGCTCGAGGGTCGCGCTCGGCGAGAGCGCGAGCCGGGCGCCGAGCAGCGCCTCGTCGCTCGCGTGGTCCCGCAGCCAGTCCACGCGCTCCAGCCAGCCCGCCATCTCGGTGTTGAGCGGGTCGGCGAGCTCGCCGGGCAGGTCCTCGACGACGACCTCGGGGGCCCGCCCGTCGGGCACCGTGCGCAGCAGCAGGAACCCGAACCCGACGGCCTCGACGCACTCCGCCTCCAGCCAGTCCAGCCAGGCGGCCGCCTGCGCGCGGGTGGCGGGGGCGGACAGGTCCAGCCCGGCGTCGCGCTGCCAGGTGCCCACGTGCAGGGCCGGGTCGGTCACCTCGCGCTGCACGATCCATGCGTCGCAGCCCTCGGGGACCCACGACCGCACCCGGTCCGGCCAGTCCTCGCCGCGCACGTGCAGCCAGGACCCGAGCAGCTGGGCCCGGCCGCCGGGCCGCAGCCGGGCGGGCAGGTCGCGCAGCAGCCCGGCCAGCGCCGCGTCCCCGGCCTGGCCGGAGTCCCGGTAGACGTACTCGACGCGCGCGGGGCCGGGCACGAACGGCGGGTTGGACACGATCGCGTCGAACCGCCGGTCGGCGACGGGCTCCAGCCACGGACCCTCGAGGAGGTCGACGTTGCGCACCCCGGACAGCGCGAGCGTGGCCCGCGCGGTCGCCAGGGCCCGCGGCGCCACGTCGGTGGCGCTGACCCGCCCCGAGAACCGGCTGGCGTGCAGGGCCTGCACGCCGCACCCCGTCCCGAGGTCCAGGGTGTCCCGCACCGGCGTGCGGACCAGGGACGACGCCAGCGTGAGCGAGGCCCCGCCGACGCCGGTGACGTGGTCGCGGTCCTGGCGGGCGGCCGGGGTGTCGAGGTCGGAGAGCACGTACCAGAGCGCCTCGCCGGCCGGATCGTCGGGGTCGTCCTCCTCGCCGTAGGGGCGCAGGTCCATCGCCGCGCGCACACCGCCGGGGGTGCGGGCGAGCAGCCCGCCCTCGACGAGCGCGTCGATCTCCGGCAGCGGCGGCGCCGGTTCGGTGCCGCCCAGCAGGAACAGGCGCACGAGCGCGCCGAGGCCGCCCGCGTCCCGGGTGGCGCGGGCCGCCGCCTCCGGCTCGCCGCGGGTCAGGGCCGCGTGGGCACCCGCCCCGAGCAGGTCGCGCACGCCGGTCGTGGTGAAGCCCTGCTCGAGCAGCCCGTCCCGGAGCCGGGCGCAGAGAGCGTCGGACAGTGCGGGAGAGGGCGCGGGAGAGGGCGCGGGGGAGGGGGCGGCGGCGTTCACCGGGCCATCCTCACCGATGCCGGTTCGCGCAGGTCACCCGGTACCGTGGGCGCGTGCTGAGCCTCTCCCAGGACGCCGCCGCCGACGCGTTGCTCGACCGCGACCCGCTCGCCCTGCTCACCGGGATGCTGCTCGACCAGCAGATCCCGATGGAGCGCGCGTTCGCCGCGCCCGCCGAGCTGGCCCGGCGCCTCGGCACGGACACCCTGGACGCCCGGCAGATCGCCGGTCACGACCCGGAGAAGCTGGTCGAGGTGTTCGCGGAGAAACCGGCCCTGCACCGGTACCCCCGGTCGATGGCGGGCCGGGTGCAGGCGCTGCACCAGGCGATAGTCGAGCGCTACGACGGCGACGTCACCGGCGTCTGGGCGGACGCGACGGACGGGAAGGAGCTGTTCCGCCGGCTCTCCGCGCTGCCGGGGTTCGGCACCCAGAAGGCGCAGATCTTCGTCGCGCTGCTCGGCAAGCAGCGCGGGGTCACGCCCGAGGGCTGGCGCGAGGCCGCCGGGAGCTACGGCGAGGAGGGCTCGTTCCGGTCCGTGGCCGACGTCCGCGATCCCGGCTCGCTGGAGCGGGTCCGCGAGTTCAAGCAGGCGGCCAAGGCGGCGAAGAAGGCCGCGAAGCAGGCCGCGAAGTAGGCCGCTGCGGGGCAGCAGCGCGCACCGTCCGGGCGTGACGCGTCCCGGGACGTGCCCGCGCCGTGATCGCCCCGCAGTAGCATCGACGACGTGCACAAGGTCCCGACCGACCGCCGCGAGATGCGGGTCATCGACCCGGATCAGGTGTGCGACGCGACCGCCGTGCTCGCCGACACCGAGCAGGTCCAGCACGCGGCCACCGTCCTCGACGCGCTCGGCGAGGTGAACCGGCTGTCGATCCTGCTGGCGCTGCAGCACGCCGGCGACCTGTGCGTGTCCGATCTCGCGGTCGCCGTCGGGATGAGCGACAGCGCCGTCTCGCACGCCCTGCGGCTGCTGCGGGCGCACGGGATGGTCACCGCGCACCGCGAGGGCAGGCTGGTGCGCTACCGCATCGCCGGCGGCCTGGCCACGCGGCTGCTCGAGGTCGTCTCCGAGGAGGCCGTCGGGCCGGTGCGGCTGCACGCGCACGGGGTGCACGACGAGCCCGAGGGCGGCCCGGAGCCCGGGCGGGCGGGCTGAGCACGGCCGTCGGCCGCTTCCTCCTTGCGGTGTTGCAGGACGCAATCCGTTCTCGGGTCGACGCGCGTACCGTCGAGGCGAGTGACACGATGGGGAAGGAGGTGGTCCGGTGACGACCGAACCCAGTCGCTCGACGGGGCGGGGCTCCGATCCCGTCCTCATCACGGACGCGCAGCGCTCCTACGAGGAGGAGCTCGCCACCCGGAAGCGACGCTACAAGATCATGATGGGGATGCGCATCCCCTGCATGGTCCTCGCCGCCGTCTTCTACCAGATCCCGTGGCTCGCGGTCACGCTCCTGGTCATCTCGATCCCGCTCCCGTGGATCGCGGTGCTGATCGCCAACGACCGCCTGCCACTGAAGACGGAGAAGTTCGACCGGTACAAGGGCGAGCGCCGCGAGCTGGAGTCCAAGGAACACCCGGTCATCGAGAGCGGCAACAACTGACGCCGTCGCCGCCGGCGGGCGCTCGTCGCTCACCCGCCGGCCGGCTCCTCCGCGAGCTCCACGGCCACCCGTGCGGCCAGGCGGGCGTCGGCCCGGACCAGGGCCACGTTGGTGGCGAGGCTGGCGCCGTCGCTGGCGGAGTGGAAGTGCTCGAGCAACGCGGGCGTCACGTCCTTGCCCGTGATCCCGCGCTCCGCCACGAGCCGTAGCCCTTCGTCGAGCAGGCGGTCGTGCAGCGCGGCGTCGAGCTCGTCGGCCTCGGGCACCGGCCGGGCGAGCACCATCCCGGACCCCGGTCCCAGGGCCGCGTGCGCCCGCCAGGCCGCCGCGGCCTGGCCGGCCGAGTCGACCCGCCAGGGCACGGGGAAGCCGGCGTCGCGCCGGTAGAAGCCGGGGAAGCGGTCGGTGCCGTAGCCGAGCACCGGCACCGACGAGGTCTCCAGGACCTCCAACGTGGCGCCCACGTCGAGGATCGACTTCACGCCCGCGCACACGACCAGCACGGGCGTCGCGGCGAGGGCGGGCAGGTCGGCGGAGACGTCCCAGGTCTCGCGGGCCTCCCGGTGCACGCCCCCGAGCCCGCCGGTGGCGAAGACCTGGATCCCGGCCAGGGCGGCGAGCCGCGCGGTGGCGGCCACCGTGGTCGCACCCGAGCGCCCGAGCCCGGCGGCCACGCCCAGGTCCCGCACCGAGAGCTTCTCCAGCCCGCCGGCGCACACCCGGTCGAGCTCGGCGGCCCCGAGCCCGACGTGCGGGCGCCCGTCGAGCACCGCGATCGTCGCCGGGACGGCGCCGGCGGCCCGCACCTCGGCCTCCACCTCGTCGGCCACCTCGCGGTTGCGCGGCGCGGGCAGCCCGTGCGCGAGCAGCGTGCTCTCCAGGGCGACGACGGGACCCCCGGACCCGAGTGCGGCGCGGACGGCGGGCGAGAGCACGAGGTCGGGCACGTGGGGCATCATGGAGCACATGCCGACCCAGACGCTGCCCGACGTCGACACCCGGCCCCAGGGGACCGACTCGACCGGCTCCGACGAGCCGAAGATGTTCCACTACGTGAAGAAGTCCAAGATCGCCGAGAGCGCGGTCCTGGGCAACATGGTGGAGGCGCTCTGCGGGGAGCGGTTCCCGGTCACCCGCTCGCCCAAGCCGGGCTCGCCGGTGTGCCCCGACTGCAAGAAGATCTACGAGGGCCTGCCCTCCGGCGGCGACGGGGGCGAGTGAGCCCCTACTCCTGCGGCCGGTTGCGCCCGGTCCGCCGCGTCGGCGTGGCGGACCGCGGGTCCTCCGGCCAGTGGTGCTTCGGGTAGCGGCCGCGCAGCTCCGCGCGCACCTGCGGGTACCCGGTGTCCCAGAAGGAGTCCAGGTCGTCGGTGACGGCGGCCGGCCTGCCGGCGGGGGAGAGCAGGTGCAGCAGCACCGGGACCCCGGCGACCCGCGGCGTGGCGGTCCACCCGAAGGCCTCCTGCACGCGGACGGGCAGGACGGGGCGGTCACCGGAGTAGTCGAGGGCGATCCGTGAGCCGCTCGGCACCGTGATTCGCTCGGGGGCGAGCTCGTCGATCCGGCCCGCGCGCGGCCAG
>NZ_JBHSQK010000075.1:0-20694 GCF_042658055.1 Pseudonocardia lutea | reverse complement strand
CCATGATCGTCGATCTCCGAGCAAGCGGGGGAACCTCACGGAGAGCGTCGTAGTAGGCGCGGGCGCCCGGTGAGCTTGTGAGGGAGCAGAACGCCCATCGGTGCACCGCATCGCCGAGGCGGCGGTTGCGGGCGTAGCGGGCCAGCACGACGGTCTTGCGGCCGGACGCGCGGGTGATCGGTGAGGTCCCGGCGTAGTTCTTACGTGCTCGTGCGTCGCGGTAGCGGTGTGGGTCGTCCCCGAACTCGGTGAGCACCCCAGCGTCGACGATCTCCACGTCGTGGTGGTCCTCAGCCCAGTCGTCACCGACGAACAGCAACGCCCCATCGCCTCCCGCTCGGGTCCATCATGGACAGCAGCGTGGAGCAGGACCCCGCGACCTAATGGTCAAGTGCTCACCGGCCCCCGAGACGAACTCGGGGCCGGGGCACGTCATCCCATCAGCGGTCCGACCTGCTCACGACCAGCGGGCGCACGATCTGACTCTCTAGAGCTCGATGCTCCGGCGAAGAGAGTGCTGACCCGCTGGCCGCTACCAGCGCCGAGCCTGGCACAACCCAAGCCCGACAGAACCCATTAGGCGTTGAGCCTCGACCAAGAACGCCTGCTCGACGAGTTGTCGTTCCGCCGCGAGCCGCGCGACGTCTGTGACCGGTCGGCGGTTGGTCAGCCGGCCATCGTGTAGGGCTTGAGTGCGGGCTCGGCCGGAACCTTGGGGAACAGGGCGAGCTGCTCGGCGATGGTGCCTGTGAGGGAGGCGTAGTTGCCCGGGAAGGCGACCGGGTCGACCCCGGGCATGAGCAGCTGGGCGCACACGCCGCGGTCGACACGGGCCGGGTTGGCAGGGCCGTCGTGGTCGAGTGCGTCCATGGTCAGGGCGTACGCGACCGGGTCGTAGGTGCCGACAGCCAGGTGCTCGGATGTGACATCGGCGGGGCAGATGTCCTGCAGGGCGACGTTGGTGATGTCGCCGTCGCCGGTGTGCAGGGAGGTCGTGCCGGTGTCATCGAGGTTGGGCTGCACGAACTCGTCGGTACGGGTGTAGATCTGCGTGTAGGAGATGCCGGCGAAGGTCTCCTGGCGCGAGTTCATCGCCTGCGTGTAGTCGGAGTTCAGGGTCTGCTGCCAGAGCGACTCCGAGCAGCCGGTGGCCGGCGTGCACAGCGCAGCATTGATCGCGATGCTGCCGTGGTTGGTGGCGGCCAGGGCGACGTAGTCGTCGACCATGGGGCGCAGGTCGGGCCAGAACCGCAGAGCGAAGCGGGGCTCGGTGCCGCCCTGGCTGTGCCCGACGACGTCGATCTTGCCGCCGCTCAACTTGTGGACAGCACGGATGGCGTTCACGACGTACTCGGCAGAGACCTGGGTGTCGGTCATGGCGTGGTTGGGCAGGGTCACCGAGCAGTAAGGTCGACCGAGCTTGTCCATGGCCGGAAACCAGTTCCAGCCGTAGTCGTCCGTCGGGGTGAGGGTCGTGCCAGGCACGAAGAGCACGACCTCGGTGTCGGCCTCCTTCGCGTTGGCGGTGCAGCGGAGGGAAGCGTCGAGATCGGCCTGCGGCACGTCCAGCTCAGGTCCGGGACGGTCGACCGGGGCGAACTGCTCGTCCGGGATCGTGGGCGGCGGCAGGGGAAGCGAGGAAGGTACGGCAACCGGGAAGGGGGACGGCGTGAGGTTGGGCAGGGTCGGCGGCGCAGGCGCGGGAGCAGCCAGCGCTTGGCCCGCGAGCGCGAGTCCGGCGACTCCGGCCACCACGCCCGCGAAGACCCCGCGCCGCATCTTTCCAGGTCTCATGAAAGTCTCCGTTACATCCTCATCGATGTGTTGCAGGCCGGAACTTGTGACCAGCTCTGTAACTCGATTAACGCGGGTAGCTCGCGAGCGGTGACGGCGGGACGATGAGTGGTCGCTCGTTTGCGACGAATGGAGTATCGGTGGCTGGTCAAACCCCCCTGCAGCGCCAGCTCGCCGAGGGGCGCGCTCCGACCAAGGCGACGCCGTTGGATGCGCTCGACCTGGCCCGGTCGTGGTTCAACCAGGGCCGTCGCCTGGACATCCAAGCCCTGGCGCGCGGGCTTGGGGTCAGCCGAGTCACCTTGCACCGGTGGGTCGGGACCCGCGAACAGCTCATCGTCGAGGTGCTCTGGACCAGCACGGAGCGTGCCCTCACCCGGCTCTGGGATGACGTCGAGAGATCGTCGCTGCGCACGAGCCGGACGGCCGAGGTGCTCAGCCTCTGGGCCTCTGACGTCATCGCCCATCCCGGCATCCGCCAGATGCAGGCCGAGGAAGCAGAGCTCATCGCGCGGCTGCTCACGCAGGACGCGAGCGAGTTCCAACGCCGCCTCGTCGAGAAGGTCGCCGACTTCCTCGCCGACGACTTCGCCACCGGACGGCTCACCATCGACCTGACCGCCGACGAACTCGCCTACGCCACCGTGCGGCTCGTCGAGTCCTTCGTCCACACCCCCGCAATCACCGGCGGCGCACCGGACCCCGACCGCAACCGCCGAGTTCTCAGAGCGCTCTTGCGCTGACCTACCGCGACACAGCCGCACCCGGACAAGACAGTGAGAGGCGCCCACGGGGCAAGGCCTGGAGCGCAACGTCAACCAAGATCGTCGACTCCGACTCGTCCGCTGCCACCAGCATGGATGATGATCGAAGCAGGTGGGATCATTGGCGGCTCCACGGCGCCTCGAACACGATCTGATGGAGCGGGTGCTGGCGGAGCAGCCAGTCCACCCCCTCGGCGCTGGCCTCGATGCCCCTGGCCGGGCCGAACCAGGCCGTCGGACTCGACGACGCCGACGACGTCTCCGGCGGTCCTTCCAGGCAGCCATGAGCGGCGGTGCCCCAGGGCCCGCCCGAACAGGTCGCGGATCCGCTCCCAGGACACGGTCGCGCCGTGCTCGTGGTAGGCCGGGGAGGCCCGGGAACACGAAGCCGTGATCGGCGCCGTCGTGGATCTCGACGGTCGCGTTCGCCCGGGCCAGCGCGTCGCGCAGCGGCTTGTCCACCTCGAGCGAGGCGAGGGTGTCCGCGGCGCCGAACGCCACGAACAGCTCCGCGCACAATGCCCCGACACTCAGGTGGGGGAATCCGGCTCGTCGGTCACGCAGAACGACGGGTGCATCGCCGCGCCGGCGACGAACTCGTCGGGCCGCGCGGCGAGCAGCCGGAAGGTGAGCCGCGCGCCCACGCAGAGCCCCACTGCGCCCTTAGCCGCGGTGCCCGCTGCGGGGTCCTCGGCGACGGCATCGAGCAGCGCGGCCACGTCGGCCAGCACCGCACCATCGTCGAGCGAGCCGACAGCCGCCATCAGGCGCTCGAACTCGGGGGAGCCCGTGCCCTGGCCGATTCCGGCCAGGGGAAGGAGATCCTCGGCCCGATCCGGTGGTAGAGGTCGGGCAGGACCGCATAGTAGCCGGCCTCGGCCACCTTCGCGGCCACGTCGTAGACGTCCTTCCGCAGTCCCGGGCCGTCGTGGAACACGACGACCACCGGATGGGGCCCGGCGTCGTCGGGATGGCGCACGGAGAACGACGACTCGGTCCGGTACGGCCCCCGCGGTCTGCACCGCCGCGTGGGCCGCGATCCATGACCGGACCTCGTGGATGGAGCTGCCGCCCTGCTCACCGAGCCAGGCGACGCTCAGCGCGTCGAACGCCGTGAGGTCGCCCTTCGCGAACAGCTGAAGCAGCTCGCCGATCAGGTCGTCCGCGAGGGTCTGCGGCACGTCGACATCCCCGGCGGCGGTGCCGTAGTCCCCGATGGCCGTCGCCGCCGTGCCGACGCAGAAGGGCGGCATCAGCTCGTACCGGAAGCCCTGGTAGTGGTCCGGCCCGAAGACCACGACCAGGTCCGGGTCGAACGCACTGGTGAACGTCCGCGCCTCCCGTAGCGCATCCGCCACCGCATGCGCCACCGTCTCGCGGGACTCGGTCCTCGCCACGGGCGGTCGCGCCGTCGTGGTGTCTCCCGACGAGCCGGTGTTCTTCGAGGACTGGAGCCAGGACTGTCGCTCGGTCACCGCTCGCTTCGAGCCCGCGGCGCTGGAGAACATGCTCGCCCCGCTGCTCCGGCGGGTCCCTGCCGCTCCCTGCGCTTCGCCATCCAGCTGGACCTCGACGGGCCCCACGCGGGCTTGTTTCTGCGGACCCTGCAACTGCTGTGGTCCGAGTCGGGTCGGCCGGACGGGATGATGACCGACCCGGTCATGGCAGGCAGCCTCGCCGGGTTGGCCATGACGGGCCTGCTGCGAGGACAGCCGCACAACTATTCGGACGAGCTGTCGGGACCCGAACGGCGAGTAGCACCCGCGAGTATCCGCAATGCCCTCGAGCTCATCGAGGAGAAAGCCGCGGACATCGTGTCTGTCGCCGATCTCGCCGCTGCGGCCGGGCTGAGTGTGCGGGATCTCGAAGAGGGATTCCGCCGACACGTCGGCAAGCCCCCCATGTCGTACCTGCGCGAGTTCCGACTCGCGCAGATACACGCCGAACCGACGGCCGCGGAACCCGAGGCCACAACGGCCTCCGCAATCGCCCGACGATGGGGCTTCCACCATCACGGGCGCTTTGCGGCGAGCTACAGCGCCCGGTACGGCTCAAGCCCCGCGGAGATCCTGCGTCGCCCGGCCGAGCCTGCACCCACCGTGCTTCCGTCAGGGCTCGGAAACGCGACCGCATGCGCGTCATCGGCTCCGCACCGCCGGATCCGTTGACCTACACGCGTGGCCGGGGCGGAGGACCTGGCGGCACGGTTCCTAGCCGGGCCCCGAACTCCTCCTGCACGGCGCGGGTGTGCTCGCCCAGGTCGGGCACCCGCGCGCTGCGGACCACCCAGTCCGCGCTCGTCGGGGGTGGGCGGAGGACGGGGGCGGTGCCGCCGGGGGTCGTGACCTCGTGCCAGCGGCCGCGCTCGTGCAGCTGCGGGTGCGCCGCCAGGTCGGTGACGTCGTTGAGCC
This sequence comes from Pseudonocardia lutea, assembly GCF_042658055.1. NCBI lineage: Bacteria > Bacillati > Actinomycetota > Actinomycetes > Pseudonocardiales > Pseudonocardiaceae > Pseudonocardia > Pseudonocardia lutea. The sequence goes on along the minus strand of NZ_JBHSQK010000075.1, from coordinate 15,725 downwards.
GGGCGTTCCCGATGCCGGCGGCGTCGGCCATGGTCTGGATCTCGGCGAGGTCGCGCGTGCGGCACCAGTCGTCGAGGACCGCGTCGAGCTGCGACCGGTGCCGGATCCGGTCGGCGTTGTGCCGGTAGCGCTCGTCCTCGGCCAGGTCGGGTCGCCCGAGCATGTCGGCGAGGCGACGGAACTCGCGGTCGCTCGTGGTGCCGAGCACCACCGTGTGCCCGTCCCGCGTCGGGTAGGCCCCGTACGGGGCGATCAGCGGGGAGCCCATCCCGGCGGCGCGCGGTGCCGGCGCGCCGTGGACGACCTGGTTCAGCGCGAAGCCCATCATCTCGGCGACGACGTCGAGCATCGCCAGGGACACGACCGTCCCGCGGCCCGTCCGCTCGCGGTCGTACAGGGCCGTGACGATGCTGCCGAAGGCGTAGAGGGCGGTGCCGACGTCCGCGACCGGCACCCCGGGCTTGGCCGGGACCCCCGGTTCCCCGGTGATCGCGCACACCCCGGCCTCGGCCTGCACCAGCAGGTCGTAGGCCCGCTTGTGGTCCAGCGGTCCGCCCTCGCCGTAGCCGGAGATGTCCACGACGACGAGACGCGGCCTCCGCCGGACGAGGTCGGTGGGGCCGAGCCCGAGACGGCCCAGTGCGCCGGGGGCGAGGTTGCTCACGAAGACGTCCGCGGCGTCCAGCAGGCACTCGAACAACTCCCGGTCCGCCGCCTGGGTGAGGTCGAGCGCCACGGACTCCTTGCCGTGGTTGAGCCAGACGAAGTGCCCGGACATCCCGTGGACGACGTCGTCGTAGTGGCGCGTGGAGTCCCCGCCGACCGGGTTCTCCACCTTGATCACCCGCGCTCCGAGATCGGCCAGGTGGCGGGTGCACAGCGGCGCGGAGATCGCCTGCTCCAACGCGACCACCAGCAGGCCCGCGAGCGGGCTCACGTGAACCTCGGAGGGCGCTTCTCCCGGTGCGCCGCAACACCTTCGACGACGTCCGGGCCGCCGAAGCCGTGGAACTCCAGGCCGAGCGACGCCTCGAAGGCGGGCCAGGCCTGGCGGTACCAGTTGTTCAGGGCGTGCTTCGTCCACTGGAGCGCGCTCGGGGAGCCCGCCGCCAACCGTACCGCGATCTCCAGGGCGCGGTCCTGGACCTCGGCGTCGTCCACACAGAGGGAGACGAGCCCGATCCGCTCGGCCTCCTCGCCGGTGAGCACCTCGTTGGTCAGCAGGTGGTACTTGGCCTTGGCCATCCCGCACAGCAGCGGCCAGCAGATCGCGGCGTGGTCGCCCGCCGCCACGCCGAGGCGGACGTGACCGTCGACGATCTTCGCCCGCCTGCCGACCACCGAGACGTCCGCGAGCAGCGCCGCGACGAGCCCGGCCCCCGCCGCGGGGCCGTTGACCGCCGAGACGATCGGGACGTCGCAGTCGATGATGTTGCGCACCAGGTCGCGGGCCTCCCGCAGCACCCTGGTCCGGGTCCGCCAGTCCTCCACCATCGACTCGACGAGGTCGAAGCTGCCGCCCGCGGAGAACGCCCGGTCCCCCGCGCCGCGGATCAGCACGGCGCGAACGGACTCGTCCCGCGCCACGGCGGTCCACACGTCGGCGAGGTCGCGGTGCATGTCCGCGCCGACCGCGTGCAGGTCCGGGCCGTCGAGCACGATGCGGAGCACGCCGTCGGCGGGCCGGTCGACCAGGAGCGTGGCGAATTCCTCGTAGGTCCTCATGTCCCCACCCTCTCCACCAACGCAACCTTCACGTGGTCGGGACGCTTCAGCGTGCCCTCCGGCACGAGCTGCACCCGGCTCTTCACGTTGAGCGCCGAACGCACCCGGTCCTCGATGGCGGTGCGCAGCTCCTCGTGCCGGTAGCCCTCGAGATCCGCCGCGTGCTCGACCACCAGCGGCAGCGGCTGCTGGGTCGAGTGGCCTGCGAAGTCCACGCGGATCCGCATCTCGCCGGTGGTCGCGGGCGCCAGGCCGAGCACGAGGTCCTTGATCGCCGAGGGGAAGACGTTGATCCCCCTGACGATGAGCATGTCGTCGGTGCGCCCGACACAGCGCACCTTGTAGCCCGTCCGCCCGCAGGCGCAGTCCGTCCCCGTGACGACGACGTGGTCGCGGGTGCGGAACCGCAGCAGCGGCGAGGCCTGCCGCCGCAGCGCGGTGTAGACCAGCTCGCCCTCGGCGCCCTCGACCGGCTCGACACGGTTGCCGGTGTCGGGGTCGATGAGCTCGGTGACCATGAGGTCCGGGGAGAGGAAGTGCATCCCGTCGTTCGCCTCGCACTCTCCCCAGTAGGTGCAGGCGATGTCGGTGCCGCCCAACATCTCGCGCACCGTCGCGCCCCAGAGGTGTTCCAGGTTCTCCCGGACGCTGGGCAGGCCGGCGCCCGGCTCGCCGCCGACGCTGATCGCCCGGACGCCGAGGTCCTGCGAACGCTGCCCGACGATCGCCGGGGCCTGTTCGCCGAGGTAGGCGAGGAAGTACGGTGTGCCGATGACCAGCTCCGGGCGCTGGTCGGCCTGGACCCGAAGCAGCCGCTCGGCGCCGGCTTCGGCTCCGATCGGGATGTCGACGATCCCCATGTACTGCAGGATCTGCACGATCGGGAGGCCGCCGACGAACCCTTTGCTCATGCCGAACGCGTGCAGCGCGCGGTCGCCCGGCCGGAACCCGTTGGCGTACAGGGCGCGAGCGCCGAGCTCGCACCAGGTGGTCACGTCGGAGGCGGTCAGCCCGACGTAGGACGGGCTGCCGGTGGTCCCGGACGAGGCCTGGACCTGGACGACGTCCGCGCGGTCCGCGGCGAGGTGCCGACCGAGCGGCGGCGCCGCGGCGAGGCTGTCGCGGAGCTCCTGCTTCTCGGTGAACGGCACCTCGGCGAGGTCGTCGACCGAGCGGATCCGGTCTGGGTCGACGCCGTGTTCGGCGAACTTGGCCCGGTAGAAGTCGCTGTGCGCGGCGAGGTGGGCGATCTGGTCGCGGAGGTTCGCGTCCTGGACGGCGCGGGTCTCGGCGGCGGGCAGGGTCTCGATCTCGCTCCAGTGCGAGGCGGAGAACGGGACGGCGGGCTGGACGTGCATCGGTGCCTCTCGAGAGGTGGCGGGCGGCCCGGGCGGGCGGGCGGGGTGGTGCCCGCCCGGGCCGGAGGTCAGGAGTCGAGGACGATCACGCCGCGGATGTTCTTGCCCGCGCGCAGGTCGTCGTAGCCCTGGTTGACGTCCTCCAGCCGGTAGCGCTGGGTGATGAGCTCGTCGAGCTTGAGCTTGCCCTCGTCGTAGAGCCGCAGCAGCCGCACGATGTCGTACTGCGGGTTCGACGAGCCGAACAGGCACCCCTTGATGGTCTTCTCCATCAGGGTCAGCTCCATGCCCGAGATGTGGACCGTGAGCTTGGCCGGGTCGGCGAGGCTCGCGAGGCTGACGGTGCCGCCCTTGCCGATGATGTGGAAGGCGTCGCTGACGATCTTCTCGTCCGGGGTGCCGACGAAGATCAGCGCGCCGTCGGCCATCTGGCCCCAGGTCATCTCCTTGACCGCCTCGTGCGCCTCCTCCGCGGTGGCGAAGGCGTGGGTGGCGCCGAACTTCAGCGCGGTGTCGCGCTTGAACTCGATCGGGTCGATCGCGACGACGTGCCGGGCACCGGCCATCACCGCGCCCTGGACCGCGTTGATCCCGAGCCCGCCGATCCCGAAGATCACGGCGGTGTCCCCTGCCCGGATCCCGTTGTTGTAGACCGGTCCACCCCAGCCCGCCGGCACACCGCAACCCACGAGCACCGCGGTCTCCAGCGGCAGCCAGTCGTCGACCTTGACGACCGAGTGCTGCGACACCGTGGTCCGCTCGGAGAAGCTGCCCAGCAGGCACAGACTCCCGAAGTCCACCCCGCCGGAGTGGAACTTGAACGACCCGTCCGGGAACCGGCCCTCCAGGATCGTCGCGCCCATGTCGCACAGGTTCGAACGACCGGAGGCGCAGTACCGGCAGGTCCCGCAGTTGGGGATGTAGCTGCACACCACGTGGTCGCCGGGCTTGACCTTGGTGACGCCCGGACCGACCTCCTCGACGATCCCCGCGCCCTCGTGGCCGCCGACGATCGGGTAGCGCGGCGGCATGTCGCCGTCGGTCAGGTGCAGGTCGGAGTGGCACAGGCCCGCGGCGACGTTGCGCAGCAGCACCTCGCCCTCGCCGGGGCCGTCGAGGTCGAGCTCCATGATCTCGAACGGTCTGTGCACGCCCAGGCTCACGGCGGCCTTGGTCTTCATGACGAGTCCTCTCGCGTCGTTGCGGTGTCCGGATCGATGCTGGCGGCGATGGCCACCGGCGGTCTGTTCAGGCTTTGCACACCCGTCAGACCCCGATGGCGTGCAGCTGCTCGAGGCAACGGCGGCGGAAGGCATGGTCGGTCGCCCGGCTCGTCTCGGTCGACCCGCTCCGTCGCCGATCACACTCCGAAGGCTGCCCGGTGTGCGGGCGGCGCCCTGTTCAATCCTCGGACAGCCCGTCAGGCCTTGATTCGCAGCGTGCGGATCCGGTTGTAGAGGGTGCCGCGGCTGATGCCGAGGTCTCGGGCCGCAGCCACCTTGTTGCCGTGGTTGCGCTCCAGTGCCGCGAGGATCGCGTCGTGCTCCGAGCGCTCCCACGGGCTCATCCGCGCGACCTCCGGCGCGGATCGGTACTCCGGCGGAAGGTCGGAGACCAGGATGTCGCCGGCGCTGCGTCTGCCCGCGACGGTCCGCACGACGTGGGCCAGCTCCTGCAGGTTCCCGGGCCAGTCCAGCTCGGCCAGCCGGGCCAGCGTGGGCGGGGTGAAGCGGGCGGACCCTCCGGTGGCCTCGGCGAGCATCCGCCGGGCCAGCGCGGGGATCTCCGACCGCCGGTCCCGCAACGGGCTGAGCTCGATCCGCCCGAGGCAGCGGAAGGCCAGGTAGCGGTGCTCGGCCCCGAGCTGCGCCATCGGCGGGCCCGTGAGCGCGATCCAGGCGCCGTTCGCGATCCGCTCCCCGACGGCGCGGAGCAGGTGGTCGTCGAGGAGATCGAAGTCCTCCACCACGACGAGGGACTCCGCGGCCGCCGCCGCACGGACCCGCTCGAGCCAGGCGACGCGGCCGACCCGCTCGACGTCCGCGCAGCCCAGCGTGACCACCGCGTCGTCCGGCCCGGCGAGGAGCCGGGCGGTGTGGCTGCGGCCGGTGCCGGGTTCGCCCACCACGACCGTGGCCAGCCGGTGGGCGCGGCACCGGGCCAGCTCCCGGTCGACCGGGTCGACGGCGGCGACCGGTGCCGCGATCGTGCTCCGCCTGCGGGTGTAGACGGGGGCGAAGGAGATCAGCGCGTTGCCGTGGCCGTCCGCGATGTCGACCGTCAGCTGTAGGTCGAGCCCGCGAGCCGTTCCGAACCGCACCTCGCGGCCGCCGGAGCCGGCCCGGGCCCGGTCGGCCAGCTCGCGCAACCGGGAGTGGTCATCGGCGTCGAGGTGGTCCATCGCCGTCCGGTTGGCCACGACCACCTCCCCGTCCGCACCGAGGGCGAGCAGGGCCCGGTCCTCCCGCCGGCTCGTCGCCGAGTCGAAGGCGTGCAGCAGTCGGCGCCCCGCGTCCCGCGAGTCCGCGAGCAGGGCCCGTTCGATGTCCTCGACGGCCTGCCGCAGGAAGGGCCCGAAGAGCGGGTTCTCCTCCCCGGCCCGTCCCGCCAGGTCCAGCACGCCCTCCAGCCTGCGGGTGACCGGGTTGATGATCGGGTAGCCGTAGCAGCTGTAGACCCGCAGCGACTGGGCGAAGTGCTCACCGCCGCGCACCGCGACGCCACGGCGCAGCTCGAAGGGGGCGGCGATGGCGTTGGTGCCGGTGGAGTCCTCGGTGAACTGCCGACCGAGGACGACGCCGGTGTGGTCGAGCACGTCGGAGGTGCGGTGGCTGATCCGGCCGCGGTGCACGATGCGCGCGGCGTTGTCGGCCAGCACGGTGAAGTACGAGGTCTCCGACAGGGCGTCGGCGACGCGTTCGAGGACAGGGAGGGCGGCGCGGAGCAGCCTGCTGCCTGTGTCGACCTCGACGGCGTCGAGACGTTCCAGGGAGAGGTCCGGGCGGACGCCGGACATCCAGGACCGCTCCCAGGAGGTCCTGATGTCGTCCGTTGCGGTGGACGGGAGCTCGGCGGTGGCCGGTGCGACGTCCATGTCGACTCCTCCGATCTGGGCCTGCTCGACGGTAGCCCGCCGGGTCAGGCGCTCTCCAGCACCGCGGCGAGCCCCTGGCCGCCGCCGATGCACATGGTGGCCAGCCCCCTGCCGCCGCCGCGACGGTGCAGCTCGTGCAGCAGCGTGGTGAGCATGCGGACCCCCGTCGCGCCGATGGGATGCCCCAGGGAGATGCCGGAGCCGAGGACGTTGAGCCGGTCGTGGTCGTGCCAGCCCCAGCCCTCGAGGACCGCCAGCACCTGCACGGCGAAGGCCTCGTTGAGCTCGACGAGCGCCATGTCGTCGAGCAGCGAGCGGGTATCGGTCCCGGTCCGGCTCGCGAGCCGCGACACGGCGGGCACCGGTCCGAACCCCATGCGAGACGGCGCGCAGCCGGCCACCGCCCAGGACTCCAGGTAGCCGAGGGGCTCCAGGCCGAGATCGTCGAGGGCGTCCTCGGCGACGACGAGGCAGGCGGCCGCGGCGTCGTTCTGCTGGCTGGCGTTCCCGGCGGTGACCGTGCCGCCCGGCACGAGGGTGCGCAGCCGGGCGAGGCTCGCCGCGGTGGTGTCCGGCCGGATGCCCTCGTCGCGGGTGACGACGATCGGCTCACCGCGCCGCTGCGGTACCTCGACCGGTACGACCTCGGCCTCGAACAGGCCTTCCTTCCAGGCGGCCGCGGCACGCTGGTGGCTGCGCGCGGCGTAGGCGTCCGCCGCCTCGCGACCGAGGCCGAAGTCCGATGCCAGGTTCTCCGCCGTCTCGACCATCCCGGAGATCGGGCCGAAGCGGGCCTCGGGCTGGGAGCGTTCCCGGCCGCGGTCGAGCCGGTCGTAGAGCGACACCGTGCCCGCCCGCGCCCCCCATCGTGTCGCCGTGGAGTAGTACTCGATGCGGCTCATCGACTCCACGCCGCCCGCGAGCACCACGTCCGCCGCTCCGGTCTGGACCATCATCGCGGCCGTGACCAGCGCTTGGAGTCCGCCACCGCAGCGGCGGTCGAGCTGCATCCCGGGCACGTGCTCGGGCAGACCGGCGTGCAGCGCCACCCAGCGGCCGACGCACGGGACCTCGGAGTTCGCGTAGGACTGGGCGAACACGACGTCGTCGACCCGGCCGGGGTCGACCCCGGAGCGCTCCACCACGGCGCGGACGACGGTCGCGGCGAGGTCCTCCACCGGGAGGTCACGCAGGGCGCCGCCGAAGGCCCCGACCGGGGTCCGCAGGGGGTGCACGATGGCCGCTCGCCGCACAGGTTTCTCCTCACCGAGAGTTCTCCGACCAGTCCACTCTCCGACGTGCGCCTTCCTCCGGCTGCCCAAAGTTTGAACACCGCCGCATGCGCCGGAGTCCGTTCACTGCGTCGGTACCACCGGCCACAGATCGATGAGGAACCGTGGACGCAGAATCCTTCGACCAGATCGTCGACGCCGTGCGCAGGCTCGTGCGCGACCTCGTCGTCCCTCGTGAGCAGGAGATCGAGGAGACCGACGCCATCCCGGACGACATCAGGGCGGCCGCCGCCGACATGGGGCTGTTCGGCTACGCCCTGCCCGAGGAGTACGGCGGGCTCGGTGTCAGCATGAGCGAGGACGTCCGGCTCGCCTTCGAGTTCGGGTACACCGCACCGGCGTTCCGCTCGCTGTTCGGCACCAACAACGGCATCGCTGGCCAGGTCATCGCCCGGTTCGGGGACGAGGCGCAGCGGGCCGAGTTCCTCCCCGCCCTCGCGGCCGGGAAGGCGGTCGCCTCGTTCGCGCTCACCGAGTCCGAGGCCGGGTCCGACCCCTCGGGGATGCGCACCACCGCCCGCCGCGACGGGGCTGACTGGGTGCTCGACGGCACCAAGCGCTACATCACCAACGCCCCGCTCGCCGACCTCTTCGTCGTCTTCGCCCGCACCGGGACCGAGGCGCGGGAGATCTCGGCGTTCCTCGTCGACGCCGCGACGGCGGGGCTCACCGTGGGCCCCCGCGACGCCAAGATGGGCCAGCACGGGGCGTGGACCGCGGAGGTCCACCTCGACGGCGTCCGGGTCCCGGGTGCCCGGATGGTCGGCGCGGAGGGGCGGGCCTTCCGCAGCGCGATGACCGTGCTGTCGCGGGGGCGGCTGCACATCGCCGCCCTGTGCGTCGGGCTCTCCCAACGGGTCCTCGACGAGTCCGTCGCCCACGCCGCGGCGAGCCGCCAAGGCGGTCGACCGATCGGCGAGTTCCAGCTGGTCCAGGCCATGCTCGCCGAGTCCTACGCGGAGCTCGCCGCCGGTCGTGCCCTGGTCCTCGACGCCGCGGCCCGCTACGACAGCGGGGCGGACACGAGCAGAGGCCCGTCCGCCGCGAAGCTGTACTGCAGCGAGATGGCCTCCCGGATCACCGACCGCGGGGTGCAGGTCCACGGTGGACTCGGTTACCTGAGCACGACGCCGGTCGAGCGGTTGTTCCGCGACGCCCGGCTCTACCGGATCTACGAGGGGACCAGCGAGGTGCAGAAGGTCCTCATCGCCCGGTCCCTGCTCCGCGAGGCGGGCATGCGATGACCGGCATCGAGGGTGCGACCGTCGTCGTGCTCGGTGGGACGTCGGGGCTCGGCCTGGCCACGGCCGAGCTGGCCGCGGAGCGCGGGGCCGGGCGCGTCGTCGTGGGCGGACGGGATCCCGAGCGGCTCGCCGAGGCGCTCACCCGGCTGGGCCCCCGCTCCGAGGGCCACGAGGTCGACGTCTCCGACGAGGAGGCGATCACGACCTTCCTGGAGCGGGCCGGGCGGTTGGACCACCTCCTGGTGACCCCGTCGAAGCTGGTCCCGACCGCCGTCGTCGACGCCCGTGCCGAGGCCGTCCGCCCGGCGCTGGACCTGCGCTTCTGGGCCGCGTTCCACGCGAGCCGGCACGGCGCGCGGCTGATCGACCCCGGCGGGTCGATCACGTTGATGTCCGGCATCGCAGGCACCCGCCCGATGGCCCGCGAGGCCGTGGCGGGCGCGTCCTGCGCCGCGGTCGAGGCGCTCATGCGCTCGCTGGTCACCGAGCTGGCACCGATCCGGTGCAACGTCCTGTCCCCCGGCTACGTCGACACCCCGCTGCTCGACGGCTTCTTCGGCGAGGCCCGCACCGCCAGGATCGCCGCGATCGCCGAGCAGCTCCCGGGACGGCGGATCGGGTCGCCCGCCGAGATCGCCGACGCCGCCCTGTTCCTCATGGGCAACGCCTACATGAACGGCCACGTCCTCACCATCGACGGCGGTCACACGCTCGTCTGACCCGAAAGGTCACCCGCGATGTCAGAGCTGCCATCCGTCACCGCCCCCACGGCCCCGAGCCGGCGCAGGACCACCGCGGTCGCGGTCGCCTCCTGGGCGGGCGCGAGCATCGAGTGGTACGACTTCTTCATCTACGGCACCGCCGCCGCCCTGGTCTTCCCCACGTTGTTCTTCCCCTCCGAGGACCCGCTGACCGGCACCCTGCTGTCCTTCGCGACGTTCGGTGTCGCGTTCGTGGCCCGTCCGTTCGGCGGCGCCCTGTTCGGGCACGTCGGCGACACGATCGGACGGAAGCGGACCCTGGTCGCCGCGCTCGTCGCGATGGGTCGTCACCACCCTGATCGGGCTGCTCCCCTCCTACGCCACGATCGGGGTCGCCGCCCCGATCCTGCTCGTGGTCCTCCGCTTCCTCCAGGGCATCACCGTCGGCGGGCAGCAGGGCGGCGTGATCCTGCTGGCGACGGAGAACTCGCCCGCGAACCGCCGCGGCTTCTACGGCAGCTTCGCCTCCGCGGGCGCGCCGGGCGGGGTCCTGCTCGCCAACGGTGCTTTCCTGCTGGTCAGCGGCACCACCTCACCAGAGGCGTTCCTGGCCTGGGGCTGGCGTGTCCCCTTCCTCGCCAGCATCGTGCTGATCGTCCTCGCCGTCGTGATCCAGCTCAGGCTCGAGGAGACCAGCGACTTCCAGACCTCCCGCACCGGACGCCGCGGACGGTCCCCGGTCGTCGAGGCCGTCCGCCGACACCCCCGCCAGATCGCTCTGGCCGCCGGGAGCTACCTCGCGATCAACCTGACGTACTACGTGTTCATCACCTTCGTGGTCGCCTACGCCACCAACCCCGCACTGCTCGGGATGTCCCGCAGCGCCGTGCTGACCGCGGTGCTGGTTGCCTCGGCGGTCGAGCTGGTCGCGCTGCCGCTCGCGGGGCTGCTGTCCGACCGCCTGGGGCGCCGCACGGTCTTCGTCGGTGGCGCGGTCCTGCTCGGGCTGTGGTCGTTCGTGTTCTGGCCGCTGGTCGACTCCGGGTCGCTCGTCCTGCTCACGCTCGCGCTCGTCGTCGGGCTGTCACTGCTGCACAGCCTGCTGTACGGCCCGCAGGGCGCCCTGTTCTCCGACGCTTTCACCACCGAGGTGCGCTACTCGGCCCTCTCGCTCGGCATTCAGGCAGGGTCCGTCCTCGGAGGGGCCTTCGCCCCCTTGATCGCGACGGCGCTCCTCGACGGCTTCGGGAGCTCGGCGGCGATCGCGACCTACATGTTGCTCGGGTGCCTCATCAGCGCGGCGAGCGCTCTCACACTCCGCCCGGTTGCCGAAGCCGACCGACCCTGACCGCCTTCGGGCGCCCTCCCGCGGCGGCACCGCAGAAGCTGCCGGCTCGCACTCGCGTGCATGTCCAGCCGACAGTGATCCACGGACCACCGCAGAGGTGCAAGCCCTCCCGAAGGATCTCCGACGCGGTCGCGGCGTTCAGCAGATCATGGCCCTCGACCCCACTCGCGGTTTCACGAGGCGACCGACCTCTGGATGGCGAGAATCCACGAGCCTCGCGAGGACCCGACTGCCGGCACCTGTCGGAGCTGCCTCACTACGCAGGCCCTATCCGCTCTCGGCGAGCTCAGGCTGGTCGAGTGCGACGTCGACCGCGTCGACGCCAACTCGGCTCGCTCGACCGAGCCCGGAAGGTCATCCAGACGCCGGGGCGACACCCGCGAGGAGAGGTCGCAGCACGCCGCCAACACCCGCCACTGGCATTGGAGCCGAATGTCGCAGCGGATTCAAGAAGTCGCACCCAGCGCAACGCAAGCTCACCGACTCCGCAAGCAATGCCGAGCCCCGGGCACGGCCGGGCCGGCCGGAACGGCACGACCGCGTCACAGGCAGTGGAGCGCCTTTGGTTGCGTGTGTGATCGCGGTGACCGCCAGCAGCCGGTCCCACCGCATGCCGGCGACCAACGCCCCAGGTGTGCATGGAAGCGGTGGTCGATGGCCGGGGAGCGGCCTGAGCGGCGGCTCAGGGCGGCACCGGGACGGCGCGAGGCCGATGTGCTTCCGGCGCGACCAGGACTTCGTCAGGTATGGGCTACCGGATATTCACACCACACGTTTCACTCGGCGACCTCGCCGGGCTCGTCGACGACCCGATCGGCCGAGTCACTTCCCGCGGCCGCAGCTTGGCTATTGCGTGCGCCCTGTGCGATCGCGGGATGTCACGGAGCGACCGGGAGGGCCTCTTCGGCTGGGATTGCGTGGCGGCGGGTCGGGCGCATCGATGTCGGGTGGGAGATGCTCCAGGCTGCCGCCCTGCAGATCATCTCCTTCAGGCGCGCGGCCGCCTTGCCGGTGACCGCGGACGGTTTGGGCTGGTCGTCCGGGGTCACCCACTGCACGACGGCGTCACGGCGGCCCAGGCTGATGCACCGGGCGGTGTAGCCGATCTTGTTCGGGGGGATCTGCCGTCCGGTCAGGCGGGCGGCGATGGCGTCGGCTGCGTGTTGAGCCGTGGGGACTCCCGAGGCACACGACATCCGCAGTGGTGTGCCGCTCGCGCCCGGGGCGAGCGCGGCATCGCCGACGGCGTAGACGTCGGGGTGCGAGACCGACCGCACGGTGTCGTCGACGACGACCTGGCCCGTCGCGGAAACCTGCAGGGTCGTGGCCGCGGCGAGGGGATGGACGGCGAAGCCGGCCGTCCAGACGGTCACCTGAGCCGGGATCGTGCGGCCGTCGGTGGTGACCGCGCCGGTCGGCTCGACGCCCGCGATGTCGGTGTGCTCGTGGAGGGTGATGCCGAGCCGGTCGATCGCCTCGCGCAGGTGGCGCTGGGCCTTCTCGCCCAGCCGGTCGCCGAGGCCGCCGCGGGCGGCGAGTGAGATCTCGAGGTCCGGTCGGGCTTCGGCGATCTCGGTGGCGGCTTCGATGCCGGTGAGCCCACCACCGACGACGAGCACGGTTCCGCCCGCGGCGAGGTCGGCCAGACGCGCATGCAGCCGCAGCGCGGCCTGCTTGCTCGCGATGTGGTGGGCGTGCTCGGCGACGCCGGGAACGCCGCCGTCGGCGGCGGTGCTGCCGAGGGCGTAGACGAGCGTGTCGTAGGCGATCTCGCCGGGGGCGAGGTCGTCGACGACGTCGACGGTCTTGCGTTCGGCGTCGACGGCGGTGACCTGCGCAATCCGCACCTGCACGCCCGTGCCCGCGAAGACGTCGGTCAACGCGCGGCGCTTCAGGTCCTGTCCGGTCGCGAGTTGGTGCATGCGGACGCGCTCGACGAATTCGGGGTCGGCGTTGACGAGGGTGATCTCGGTGTCGGCGGGGTGCAGTCGCTTGGCCAGGCGCCCGGCGGCGGTGGCTCCGGCGTAGCCGGCTCCGAGGACGACGATGCGGTGCTTCATGGTCTCGCTCCTGTCCGGTTGGTGTTCGCTCCCTGAACCGGACTGCGGCGCGGAACCTGACAGCAGGAGTCTGTGACTCGGGTCACCAGCTGCCGGTGAGTGGTTCCCCGTGTCCGGACACGGCCCACTGGTGCGTCGCGCGTTCGAGCTTGCCGGGGTTCGCCTGGGCGTGGACGGCCGCGATGCCGTCGGCGGTGACGTCCAGCGCGACGACGCCGACGACCCGGTCGTCGACCACCATGACCAGCGCGGGTACGCCGTTGGCGACCGCGGCGTACAGGTCGGGGCGACCGCCGATCATCTCCCACTTGGCCTGAGTGGGCGTGAACAGCGTGCGAAGGAACCTCGCCACCCGCAGGGCACCGGTGATCGGCCGAGGCACCGAGAAGACCACGCCGCCGCCGTCGCCGACGCTGATCACATCGTCGGTCAGCATCCTCACCAGCGAGTCGGTCTTGCCACTGAGGGCCGCGGCCAGGAACTCCTCGACGATCTTGCGGGCCGCGGCCGCGTCGACCGCCACGCGGCGCCGGCCGTCGGCCAGGTGCTGCTTGGCGCGCCGGTAGACCTGCTGACAGTTCGACTCGGTGATGTCGAGTATCTCGGCGATCTCGCTGTGTGAGTATCCGAACGCTTCGCGCAGCACGTACACGACGCGTTCCTTGGCCGTGAGCCGCTCCATCAGCGTCAACATCGCGATCGAGACCGACTCACGCTGCTCGACGGTGTCGGACGGGCCGAGCATCCGGTCGCCGGCGAAGACCGGCTCAGGGAGCCACTGACCCACATACGTTTCGCGTCTGGTCCGCGCCGAAGTGAGCCGGTTGAGACAGATGTTGGTGAGCACCTTCGTCAGCCACGCCTCGGGTGTCTCGATGCGCTCCCGGTCAACGGACTGCCAGCGCAGGAAGGTGTCCTGCACCGCGTCCTCGGCTTCGATCGCCGACCCCAGCAGGCGGTACGCGATTGCCTCCAACTGCGCCCTGGCCGCCTCGAACCTCCGGACCTCATGCGCACCGACCAGCACGGTTCCCAGTTAACCATCCGTGCGGGTGACCGAGGTCTGACACGGCACGTGAGACCTGACCACCGGCTGCACCACACGAGACCAGCGAGCTCAGCGAGTACCGCAGCGCCCGGCGCGGCGACCAGCGGGTCCTGCTGAAGCTTGACGAGAGCGCCCACGTCGTGCTGGTTGCACGGATCGCGCACCGCGCCCACGCCGACCGCCCCGGTAAGCCGCGCGCCGAGTCGACGCTTCCGCGAGCGAGCGCGACCGCGAGTGGCGCTCGGCGGCTCGGTACCTCTCGCACCTCTCGATCACCTTGAGCACGAGCCAAGCCGGGTAAGTTTTCTCGACCCTAGATCGTATTCCGTGGGAGTCAAGTATTCGAGCGCGGAGTGTCGTCGACGGCGATTGTAGTAGCCCTCGATCCAGAGGAGTGTCTGCTGCGTGCCTCGGTAAGGCTGTTCCACTGGCGAGTGCGGATGGGCTCCTTCTCGTAGGTCGCGAAGAACGATTCGGCGGACGGCATTGTCGAAACAAGTGGCGCGCCAGCCCATCGAGCGGACCCCAGCCGTGGTCGCTGATCTGGTGTTCAAGGCTTTCGTGCCCAAGCCAGGAAGAACAGCCCCGACACCGCAACGGTCCGCGGGTCGGCAAGGTGACCGCGTGCGGCACTGTCGATCTCGTCGAGCTCGGCGGCGGTTGCCAGGCCGAGCTCCAGAATCTGGGGACGCATGCTGCGTAGCAGGCTGAGCATGTTGGTACGCCGCGAATGGCCAGGCGGGTAGATCTGCGCCCGAGCCGTCACCTGGACGTCGACCAGGCCGGCCTTGTCGAACAGCTCGGCCAGGCGCCGGCCCACATGTGGATCCGCGCCGTTGCGGGCAAAGGTGACATGGAAGAGCTCACCCATCCGCACCCAGGCCGGATGCGGCGGATAGGTCATCAGGTACTCGGTGTCGGCTTCCATGACTGCGACCTGGCCGCCGGAGCGGGCCAACCGGACCATCTCGGCCACTACCTGCGCCGGCTCGGGCACCGTGACCAGAAGCGTTCGCGAATGGACCAGGTCAAAGCTGCCGGACGGCAGGCCGGTACGCCGGGCGTCCGCGGTGACCGTCTCGACGCCGGACAGCCGGTGGGCGGCCGCGAACGCAGCGGCCATCGTCGTGTGTCTGGGGTCCGCGTCCAACCCGACCACTCTCCCGCCCGGGTTGACCCGCGCGGCGAGCAGATCGAGGACGCCTCGAGGACCGCAACCTAGATCAAGCACCGTCTGGCCAGGCCGCAACCCGACGCGATCGAGTAGAGCTGCGCTGTCGGGGGCCAACTCCTCAGCCTGCCGGCTCAACCTGGCACTCTCGCCCGGGCTGCTGCCCAGCGCATACACCCGGTTGGCCTCGGAGTCCGCAGATGATGACGGTTCTCGGATCGCCGGCTCGGACATCTCGCTCCGCCCCTTCGGGTGTCTGCGCCGATCGTCTCGGTCGCGTGGCCATTCATCGATCGTCGGCGGACTCTCCCGGCTGCACGAGAACTGTCCAGCCTCCCGGGTGCGGTCTCGCGTCGCCGTAGGCGATGAGTGCTGCTGACGGCCGTCGTGCTTCGGGCCGCGGGTCGGTGATCGCCGTCAGCCCGCCGCCGTTCGCCAGCGCCTTCCAGACGTCTCTCGGCGTCCACCAGTGGCGAATCCCGAGATCGGTCAGGATCTCGGCAGCGGCGATGTAGCCGGGGTTGCCGGTGATGTTCCCCCCGGGGTGGGTGCTCGCGCCGCACAGGTAGAGCTGGTCCGGCTCGGTCGCGCGGTACGGCCGTCCCCCTGGGAACGGACGATCCAGGCCGCGCTGGCCTGGCCCCATTGAGGTTCCCCCGGTAGCTCGGATTGCTTGCTACCTGG